>CAXNNN010000143.1:0-7848 GCA_964203095.1 Verrucomicrobiaceae bacterium
ATATTTGCTGATGCGCCCAGTGGTCTCGAAGCGCTGGTAGAGCTTGCGCCCCCAGAGGTCATCAGCATTGACGATCATCTGACCACTCGACTGCGCTGCCACGGCTTCGAACAGCATGGCCTTGGCGTCGAAATAGTTCTCGAAGGTTCCATGGTAGTCCAGGTGGTCCTGGGTGAGGTTCGTGAACACGGCGACGGCAAATTTCAAGCCATGCACACGATTCTGATGCAACGCGTGGGAGGAGACTTCCATCGCCAGCGCGCGGCAGCCGTTGCGGCGCATCTGGGACAGGTGCTCGTGAATCTCCAGCGACTCCGGCGTCGTGTGCGTGGCTGGCACCATCTCGCCACCGAGGTCATAGACGACGGTGCCCATCAAGCCACAGCGCATCAGCGCTTGATTGGCCAGATGGTGGATCAGGAAAGCAATCGTGGTCTTGCCATTGGTGCCTGTGACGCCTGCGATGGAGAGGTTACTGGCAGGATGGCCATAGAACACGCCAGAGAGCAGAGCGAGGGCCATGCGGGTGTCATACATATGCACCCATGGAGTGGTCACGTCTTCCGGTGGAGGCGTCTCGGCAACGATGGCCGCAGCACCCGCCGCGATCGCCTTCTCGATGTAGTCATGGCCGTCCACCTTCGCACCACGTAGCGCGATGAAGCAGGCCCCCTTTTTCACTTTGCGCGAATCGTAGGCCAAGCTGGTAACAGCTACATTCGCGTCGCCTGCAATGACGGGGCGATTGAGCGGTTCGGTGAGTTCACGAAGCGTCATTACTGAGCACCTCCCTGGGAATCCTGCAGCAGGCTGATAGAGTTTTGTCGGTCGGGGGCGATGGCCATGAGTTGAAAAGCGCGTCCCACAACCTTTGAGAACACGGGCGCTGCAAGCTTGCCGCCGTAAAGTTGGCCATGGTCGCTGGACTTCGGATCGTCAATCACGATCACGCAGGCGAGACGTGGCTTCTCTACTGGCGCGAAGCCTGCGAACGACACGACGAAATGACCGTCGGGATACTTGTCCTTGCCCTTGGCGTTGGCATCATAGCGCTGCGCCGTGCCCGTCTTACCAGCGACAGTGGCTCCTTCTACGGCGGCCTGCTTGCCCGTGCCTTCCACGACAGCAGCAGCAAGAGACTCGACCATCTTCTTCGCCGTGCTCGCCTTGCAAGCCTGCCGCACGACCACCGGGGCAACGACCTCCATGTGCTTCCGATCCGCAGTGACAATGCGATCTACCAACCGTGGCTGCATGAGCACACCTTGATTGGCAATGGTGCTGACCACCATCGCCAGTTGCAGCGGGGTCACCATCACTTCATAACCCATGGCGATGCGTGACAGCGAGGTACCGCCATTCCACTTGTCCAAGGGACGCACGATGCCCGCAGACTCGCGAGGCAAACCAAGAGCGCGAGAGCCCAAACCGAATCGATTGATGTATTCAAAGAAGCGCTCTTCGCCAAGTCGCTTGGCAACCTTATAGGCTCCGATGTTGCTCGAGCGTGCCAGGATATTCTTGACGGATAGCGTCCCGTTGGACTCGTCGTCGCGCACCCAGACATCCTTCGACTCCTGGTAGTAGCCGTTGTGGCAGAAGAACTCGCTTTGCAAAGACACCACGCCTTGGTCCAGCGCGCCCGAGAGCGTGATGATTTTCATCGTCGAGCCTGGCTCGAAGACATCTGTCACGGCGATGTTGCGGCGCTCCTTGTCGCCATTAGGCAACTCTTGCACCACTGGGTGGCTAGCCATGGCCAAGATGGAACCTGTGGCTGGCTCCACCAGCACGCCCGTAATCTTGCGCGGCGAGTTCAGCTCATATGCAGCCCTCAGCTCGTCCTCCAGCATCTGCTGCAAACGCATATCCACGGTGAGCAAGACGTGCTTGCCATGCTGCGGCGGCTGCACTATGCCCGCATAGCCAGGCAGGATGCGCTTGCGGTCGATGTCCTTCTCGACTTCCTCAAATCCGTCCACGCCATTGAGAATGGAATCCATGAACTGCTCCACACCATCAATACCTTTCCGTGGCAGCTCGACACCATCCTTGGTGATCTGCTTGCGTCGCACCAGACCGAGTACGTGAATGAGGCGATCATCCGCCGGGCGAAAACGCTCAGCCTTGGAGCGCTTGTAAACGACGCACAGATAATTGTCGGTGAGGAAGGTCTCGATGTTGCGCGCGGCCTGGTTTTGCAGGTCCTTGAGCAGGACCGGTGAAGCAAGACCACCCGGCTCCAACACCTGACTGAGGTCCCTTTCGGTCATACCCACCTGCGGTGCCAGCCTTGCTATTAAGTAGGCGCGGTAGGCTTCGACCAGCTGCGCTGGCGTCTGCGTTGGATCAAGCTTCTGCCCCTGTGCCTTCAGCACCTTGGCGTAGCTAGGGCGAATGTAGTTTGCATCCGCCAAGTGGGTCTTGTCGATGTAGAATTCGTGCAACTCGCGGTCCTGTGCCAGCAGTTCACCATTGCGATCCATGATCGAGCCGCGCAGGGCGGTCAGGGGCAGGCGCACCTTCCGCAGTTCGGCAGCTTCTGTCGCCAGCTTTTCATGCTGACGGACCTGCAACCACCAGAGGCGCGTGGAGATGCCGGTGAACCCTAAGATCAAACCGCAGGCAACCCAGAGCATGCGCTTGCACACGCCTTGCTCCCGTCGCTGAAATTCAATCTGTGGGTGATGATGCATTCGTTACTCGTTCGTGTTGTTCTGAGCCAAGCGCCCATTCATCTCAGCTGAAGTCTCCACAGAGATGATCGTGTTCGGATCAAAGGGCTCCATGACAATACCATTGGCCTTCACGCTGGCTTCTAGCGCGTCTTCGGTGAGCAACTCCGACTGGCGACCCGTCAGGCTATTGATGTCACTTTCCATCTCGGCGATGTCGTGCTGCACTTGGCGCAGCTCGGTGTTCAACCGATGGGTAAGGTAGTGCATCTCGATCTCTTTGATCCAGCGCTTACCGACCAAGCCGCCCACGATCACGAAGAACAGAATGACCGGCATGCGGACACTGTTGCGATAGCGATGACGATTGCGAA
This sequence comes from Verrucomicrobiaceae bacterium, assembly GCA_964203095.1. Taxonomy (GTDB): domain Bacteria; phylum Verrucomicrobiota; class Verrucomicrobiia; order Verrucomicrobiales; family Verrucomicrobiaceae; genus JAEUHN01. Next base: position 3,050 of record CAXNNN010000143.1, read on the forward strand.
TTCTCATGGCAGCAAGGGAAGTCGTTCCGCCACACGCAGACGTGCACTGCGAGAGCGAGGGTTGCGTTTGATCTCTTCTTCGGTGGCCTCGACCGGCTTGCGCGTTAGCACACGGAGGCAAAAATCAGGGTTGCGACGTGGCTCAGGCCACTCGGGGCGATCTGTGAACTCCTGCGCATGGTGATGGAAGGCCCGCTTCACGATGCGGTCTTCCAGCGAATGGAAGCTGATGATGGCTAAACGACCACCAGGCTTCAGCCACTTCGGCGCATGACGCAGGAAGTCCTGCAAGGCGGCCAGCTCGTCATTGACCGCGATGCGCAGCGCCTGGAAGGCGAGCGTGGCTGGATGGCGTGGCCCCTTGCGCGGACAGACTTTTTCAATCACCGCAGCGAGATGCAGGGTTGTCTGGATTGGATTGCTAGCGCGTGACTGGACGATGGCGCGGGCGATTCGACGAGCCTGCGGCTCTTCACCATATTCCAAGAGGATGCGAACCAGCTCTGCTTCGGGCAGCGTGTTCACCATGTCGGCGGCAGACAGCGGACCATCCGGGTTCATGCGCAGATCTAGCGGACCATCGTGCATGAAGGAGAAGCCTTTGGAGGCATCGTCCAACTGCCGAGACGAGACCCCAATGTCAGCCAGGATCGCATCGAACTGCGTCACCCCGATCTCACTCAGCAGCTCAGGAAAGCGGCGGAAGTTGCCCCGCAGGGCGCAGAAGCGGCTGGCATAACCACGCAGACGCGCAGAGGCATGAGCAATGGCCACGGGATCTTGATCGAGCGCCACTAGATTAGCACCGGCTCGCAGAATCGCCTCGCTATGCCCACCACCACCCAGGGTCGCATCCATCACGATCATGCCTGGAGCGGGCCTCAAAAAGTCCAGCACCTCCTGCATTAACACTGGCTCGTGATAAAACGCCCCCTCTTCTTCAGGCTCGGGAGTTGAGGAGCCCCCACGATTGGACAGCGAGAAAGAACGATCCCCGACAGCTTGCGTCGCTTCAGAACTCGAAAAGCCAAGCCAAGGCCACAAGGCCATCTGACTGAATATGCTAGGGCGATGTTGTTTTTGCCCCCAAGGGCGCGTCGCTGCTCTTGACTTGCTTTGTTCAGGCAAGTCAATCAGAAGTAGAGCAGTAGAAGCGGCGGTGAACATGGGAGGAGACCACAGGGATCAGGAACCATGGTTGAAATATCTGGACACCCGAACCTTTAACTGATCCTAAATAGCCAAGTTCGTTCCAAGCCGCAATTCTTTATTGCACTTTAAGGCAAAAAATCAGAGCCACTAGAAGATGCTTGGTTCTGGCAGTTCTCACCCGTGATACGCTGTCGACTCTTGGCTTTCAAGGGCTTGTGCATTCCTTCTGATTTTTTGTGCTGCTATCAGCAAGTTTTCAGGCCTTACCACGACATTTGAGGGTGCGTTTTGTGCTGCTCTGGCTGCAACTTCTCGATGGTAATCCGAATGCAGAGAAAGATTGACCTGAGGGGCACGCATTTGGTTTGCTGCCACAACGTTATGTCCAACCGCCGCCACTTCCTCCGCACCGCCCTTGCCACCACCCTGGCCACACCTTTCGTCAACGCCCATGCGGCCAGTCCTCGCAAGCTGCGCAAGGCGATCATGATGGGCACCCTCGGACTCAAGAACTTGCCGCTGGTGGATCGCCTGAAGGCTGCCAAGGAAGCAGGCTATGAAGGTGTTGAGCCCTCTGGCGGCATGAACCAGCAAGAGGTTATCGACGCACTCAACGCCTCAGGCATGGAGGCCGCCAGTGTCTGCTGCCACACGCACTGGAAGGAAACGCTGACCCACAACGACGAGGCGACGCGTGAGGCGGGCTTGCAAGGCGTGCTGACGACACTGCGCGATGCCAAGGCCTATGGCGCGGGTTCGATCCTGGTCGTGCCCGGGGTGTGCAACGAAGAGGTACCTTATGACGTGGCCTGGGAGCGGAGCATCACCCAGATCAAGAAGGCGGTGCCGTTGGCCAGGGAGCTGAATGTGAAGATCAGCATCGAGAACGTCTGGAACAATTTCATCCTCAGCCCGCTCGAAGCCGTGCGCTTCCTGGATGAGATCGGCGACCCCATCGTCGGCTGGCATTTCGACATTGGGAACGTGCTGCGCTACGGCTGGCCGGAACATTGGATCAAGGTGCTGGGCAAGCGCATCAACCGCATCCATGTGAAGGAATACAGCACCACAAAGATGAAGGACGAAGGCGTGTGGAAGGGCTTCGAGGTGGACCTCACCGAAGGCACCAACAACTGGCCAGCCATCATGAAGGCGCTGGACGACGTGGGCTATACCGGCTGGGCCATCAGCGAGCAGCGCGGCGGCATCAATCCGAATGGTTTGAAGATGCTGACCGAGCGCATGGACAAGATCTTTGCGATGTAGCTCAGCAAGGACTGGTCCGCATGGTCCTCTGTGCGGCTTCCTCTAAACCGCATGGGGCCCATGCGGACCACATGCCGCACGCGCCTTTTGACAAGTCGCGACCTATGCCCATACTCGCGGCCCCCAATACCATGAGCACCTCTGCATCCCCCCACCGCCTTGAGTTCCAGGCTGAAGTCAAACAGCTCCTGGACATCGTCATCCACAGCCTCTACACCGACCGCGAGATCTTCGTGCGCGAGTTGGTGAGCAATGCGTCTGACGCCCTGGAAAAGCTGCGCCATCTCCAGCTCACCGAGAATGACATCTTCGACGCCGCTGCCCCGCTGGAGATCCACATCAGCACCGACGAAACCGCCAAGACCCTGACCATCGCCGACCACGGCCTGGGCATGACCCGCGCGGAGTTGGTCGAGAACCTGGGCACCATCGCTCACTCCGGCTCCAAGGCCTTCATGCAAGCGCTGAAGACCAGCGGCAAGGACGGCACACAGCTCATCGGCCAATTCGGCGTGGGCTTCTATAGCGCCTTCATGGTCGCCGACGAGGTCAAGGTTTACACCCACTCCTGGCGCACGGATGCCGAGCACCTGTGCTGGACCAGCGATGGTGCAACGGGCTACGACATTGAAGACTCTCCCGACCAGCATCGCGGCTGCCGCATGGTGCTGAAGCTGAAAGAGGACGCCGAGGAGTTCTGCAAGGAAGCGAACCTCAAGCGAATCCTGGCCAAGTATTCGGCCTTTGTCAGCTTCCCCATCCTGCTCAATGGCGAGCGCGTGAACAACGTGGAAGCCCTGTGGCTGAAGTCGAAGAGCGAGGTGTCCAAGGAGCAATACGCCGAGTTCTACAAGTTCACCACGCACGCCTTCGACGAGCCACGCTACACCTTCCACTTCAATGCCGACGCGCCGTTGGTGATCAACTCGCTGCTCTTCGTTCCTGGCGAGAACATGGAACTCTACGGCATGGGCCAGATGGAGCCCGGGGTCGCCCTTTACTGCAAGAAGGTGCTCATCGATCCCAAGCCCGCCAAGCTGCTGCCCGAGTGGTTGCGCTTCCTGCGCGGCGTGATCGACAGCGAGGACCTGCCGTTGAACATCAGCCGCGAGTCCATGCAGGACAGCGCCATGGTGAAGAAGCTCGGCACCGTGGTGGTGAAACGCTTCCTCAAGTTCCTCGACGCCGAAGCTGCCAATGACGACTATGTGGAGTTCTACGCCAAGTTTGGCCGCTTCATCAAGGAAGGCGTCGCCACCGATCACGACAACCGCGAGGCCATCGCGAAGCTCATCCGCTTCGAGTCCAGCATGACCGAGCCGGGCAAGACCGCCAACCTCACCGACTATGTGTCGCGCATGAAGGAAGGCCAGAAGGCCATCTACTACCAGATCGCCCCGTCCCGCAGCGCGGTCGAAAACGGCCCGTATGTCGAGGCCTTCAAGGCACGTGGCTTTGAGGTCATCTACCTCTACGAACAGATCGACGACTACGTGGTCAACGCGCTGCGTGAGTTCGACGGCAAGACCTTGCAAAGCGTGAGCAGCGACAAGGTCGAGCTGGAAGACTCCCCGCCCGCCGAAGGCGAAGCGCTGAGCACCGAAGCCTCTGATAAGCTGTGCGCCTGGCTCCAGGAAACCCTGGGCAAGCGCGTGGAGTCCGTCCGCACTGGCAAGCGCCTGGTCAACAGCCCCGCCATCGCCTTGATGCCTGAGGGCGAGATCAGCCCGCAGATGCGTCAGATGATGCGTGCGATGAAGAAGGACGACGAACTCGACGCGCCGGAAGTGATCCTGGAGATCAACCCGCGCAGCGCCTTGGTGAAGAGCCTCGCCGCCGCTAGCGAAAAGGACGCCGAAGTCTCCGCGCTCATCGCCGAGCAGTTGCTCGACAACTCGCTGCTCGCCGCCGGCCTCATCGAAGACCCACAGCCCGTGGTCACGCGCAACATGCTGATCTTGGAGAAGCTGGCAGCGCGCCTGTAATCACCGCTCGATTCAGGAGACGACGTGAGGAGTCTGCGGATTCCTCATCGTCGTCTCAAGGCGAGCATTTTCACCTCTGATACCCACAGCACCGGTAGGGCGGGTTGTCCCCAACCCGCCGCCGTTCGGCCACCGGCCTTCGATTGAAGATCCGCGTGAACGAGGCCCATCGGCCTGCGATGGCGGCGCTTGGAGGACCAAGCGCCCTACCCTTTTGCGCTACGCCTCGTCCCCCAGGCGCTTGTCGCCGACCAGGTAGTTCTGCACGTAATCGCGCACCGACTCCGCGAGCGGCGTCAGTGAGTTCTCGAATCCGGACTGCCGCAGCTTCGTGATGTCTGCGCAGGTGTAGTATTGATACTTCGCGCGCAGCGTCTCTGGCATGTCCACGAAGTC
>CAXNNN010000144.1:0-7797 GCA_964203095.1 Verrucomicrobiaceae bacterium
GTTGTGCTCGGCGGTTTGATCTCTGAGCAGGACAAAAAGGATACGGGTGGCGTTCCTGGCATCAGCCGCATTCCTGTGCTGGGCAGCTTGTTCAAGAACAACACGAAGAGCAAGAGTCGCAGCGAGCTGATCATCTTCATCCAACCGCATGTTGTGAATGACAACCTGCAACTGAGCAACGCCAGCAACAATGAGGACATCCGCACCAGCATCGGTGCGGAGGCCGCCGAGAAGTTCCCAACCGATGCCAGCCTGCTGCCACCGATTGGCGTGCCCGAGAAAAAGAAGAACTGGTTCCAGCGCAACTTCGGTGAGCGAAAGGATGGCAGCAAGCCTGCGCCGCAGGTGATTCCGTCGAAGTCCAAGTTCTGACAAGGGAAGCTACTGCGCTTTCTTCCTGTTCTTGCCTTTGCTCTTATTCTTCGGCTTGCCGTCAATCTCTGGAAGGTTGGTGACTGGTAGATGCTTGGCTAGCTCCGCCTTGACGGCTGCATGTTCAGGCTTGCTAGCTAAGTTCACCCACTCATAAGGATCAGTAGCTTCATCGTAGAGTTCTTCATCGCCATTGGCGTAGCGGATGTAGCGCCAGCCTTCCGTGCGCACGGCATGGTTCTGAAAGCCGAAAGTCGTGATCGCGGGCAGGTCCCACTTGGCTAATGGATCAACGAAGAGCGGCTTGAGGCTCGGCCCTTCCACATGCGCGGGTCTGGCGATGTCGCATAGGTCGAGCAGCGTTGGATAGACCGACATAAAATCGACTGTGCGCTCGCAGACGCTGTTGGGCTTCGTCACGCCTGGGGCGATCCAGATCAAGGGCGCACGTGTGGCTTCTTCCCACAGGGCGAACTTTCGCCAATGTTCCTTCTCCCCCAGGTGCCAGCCGTGATCGCCCCAGAGCACGATGACTGTGTTGTCTTTGTAGGCGCTCCTGTCGAGAGCTTCGATCAAGCGCCCAACGAGCATGTCGCAATAGCTTGCCGCAGCGAGGTAAGCCTGAATCGCTTCCTTCCAGCGTCCTGACGCAAGAATGGCTGCGTGATCACCATCAGGCTGAGCCATTTTTACGCCCGCCGCCGGCACATCGTCGAGGTCGCCTGGCGTCGTCGGCGGTAGCTCGATTTGGTCCAGCGGATGCAGGTCGAAATACTTCTGGGGCACGTTCCAGGGCATGTGCGGCTTGTGAATGCCACAGCCGAGAAGGAATGGCTTGTCGTGGGTTTTGCTGAGTTGGTCGATGCAGTAGTTGACGATGTTCCAGTCGTTGAAGTCTCCGTCCTTCGCGTCCTTCAGCGCGGCGAACTTGATGCCGCCGACGCCATCGCTCTGACCTTTGGGCACTTTGGGCATGCCGCCCTCGTTTTCCAGGTAGTCGTCCCACTCTTCGGCTCGACGGTAGGACTCATGATAGATCTTGCCCGCCGCCATGACCTCGTAGCCCGCCTTGCGAAAGGTGGTGGTCAGCGGCTTGTCGATAGAGATGGCCTTCCGCCAGTCGTGGTTGTTGTCATACACGCCCGTCTGTCCTGGACGGAGTCCGCTCATGAGTGCCGCGCGCGAAGGATTGCACACCGGAGCCGCACAGTAGCTGCGAGTGAAGCTCACGCCGCGTGCTGCCAGCTTGTCGATGTTCGGAGTGATGGCCTGCTTGTTACGACCGAGGTAGCCGACCCAGTGGTTCAAGTCGTCGATAGCAATGAAAAGGACATTCGGCCTGTCTGCCGCTAGGACCGAGGACGCGATCAACAATAGAGAGACGATGAGCGAGCGCATGATGCGCGCTGAAACGGCCGTGCGCTTAGTGTCTTGCACTCGATCACCCTGGCAGTATCACCAAGCCCACGTAATCATGCTGGTCCGCGCTGTCGCGATGTTCGAAGCGCAGCAGCACCTTGGCTCGATGAATCAAAAAGGTGCCCGGCATTTGAGCTGCATCGCTTTGTAGAGAACCCAGCCCATGACCGCTGAAGAGAGCCTTGGCTCCGTGCCATCACACGCGTATGCCCATCAGTTGCCAAAGGGTGCCCCGCTTCAGGCTGAGCCCGCGATACAGAGTGCGCTCAGGGTCGGCGATGGTAGGCAGGTCTTGCGATCCATAGCGGATTGCAAAGGTCTGAAAATCCTCCAACTTGCCCATGTGACCGAGCACAATCTACGTGCCTTCCCTTTCGATCCGTGGGCGCAGACGAGCGATGTCAGCCATGGCTTTTCGACAAAAGGTACAGCCTGAGTGCCGCAGCAGCACGGGCAGCATTGGCTTGCCGAGCGACAGTTCAGCCAAGGGGCTGCCGTTGCTAGTCACGGTCTCGCGCAGGATCGTGCTCTCATCCTTGGGGGCCAGGGGACTTATGGCCAGTCTACGGGAGGGATACCGCTGATCGCTTCAACTTTTTTTCGAGCACAAGGACCATCCCTGCGCTTTCCTGCACGAATGCCCCAAATAATCACCGCACCTTCGCTTCAGCTTGCCGACCAATGGCAGGAGTATCAACTGTTGGACGCGGGTGATGGCATGAAGCTGGAGCGCTGGGGCGACTACACGCTGGTGCGGCCTGATCCGCAGATCATCTGGCCTCGGCATAGTGGCAAACCTTGGACCGGGTGGGATGCGTTTTATCATCGCAGTGAGAAGGGTGGGGGGCGCTGGGAGTTCAAGCGTGAGCTGCCGGAGTCCTGGACCGTGCGCTACAAGAGGCTGGTCTTCCAAATCAAGCCCACCAGTTTCAAGCACACGGGGATCTTTCCTGAGCAGGCGGTGAACTGGGACTGGTCCACGCAGAAGATCGAGGCGGCGGTGAAGCAAGGTCGCGAAGTGTCAGTGCTGAATTTGTTCGGCTACACCGGCGCTGCCAGCGTGGCCGCCGCGGCGGCTGGCGCGCAGGTGTGCCATGTGGATGCGGCGAAGGGTATGGTGGACTGGTGCGCCGTCAATGCCCAGGCCAGCCATTTGGGCCGCGAGAGCATTCGCTACATCGTGGATGACTGTGTGAAGTTTGTTCGCCGTGAGGTGAAGCGTGGCCGCCGCTACGATGCGCTGATCATGGACCCACCCAGCTATGGCCGTGGTGCCAATGGGGAGCTGTGGAAGCTGGAAACACACCTCTGGCCGCTGCTGAAGGAATGCCGCGACGTGCTCAGTGATAAGCCTCTTTTCTTCCTGATCAATGCCTACACTACAGGCTTGTCGCCGACCGTGCTGGCGAACTTGCTGGCAGAGTTGTTGCACGACCAAGGTGGCACCATTACGACAGGCGAAGTCGGCTTGCCGATCCAAGCTGATGGCAAGGTGTTGCCCTGTGGGATCTATGGGCGCTGGGAGCAATAAAAAAAGACGGACAGCCTGCGCCGTCCGTCCTGGGATTGTTAACGGGAGAATACCTGTGGCCCTGCTGACTACATCCGCTTCACCTTGAAGCTGCGGAAGGCGACGGGGTCGCTATGGCCCGCGAAGCCGATCAGGCCCTTGCGGGAGTCGAGGCCTTTTGGTGGATGGGGAATCTGCGTGCGGTCGAGGCTGTCGATGTCCACGTCGAGAATCTTGGTGCCATTGAGCGTGACCTTGAGGCGCTGGCCCTGCACTTCGATCTCCTGGAAGTTCCACTCTCCAACGGGGCGGAGGTAGCCATGCTTGGCACCCACGCAATGATAGAGGCTGCCATGATACTGATAGGGTTGCAAGCCTGCCTTGCCCGCAGCGGCTTGCTTGGCGTTGTAGCCGTCACTGTCGATGACTTGCAATTCCAGGCCGTCGGAGGCGGAATGACCGCCCAGAGGCGTGCGCAGGGCGATGCCATTGTTACCGGCAGGCGGCAGCTTGAACTCGACGCGGATGATGCCGTTCTCAAACTCCTCCTTGGTCAGTAGATCGCCACCTTTGCCTTGCTTGCAGGTGATGGCTCCATCCACCACTTCATAGTTGTCCACGGCACCTTGCCAGTTGCTCAGGTCCTTGCCATTCACCTGCTCCACGAAGCCCTCAGCATCGCGGGCGGCGAGTTCCTTGTTAACCTCTTCGCCGCTGATCTCGCGGATGAACACGTTCCGCCAACGGATCTCGCTGCCGTGGGTTTGCAGTTGAATTGGGCCTTTCACGAAGGCGGGGTCCTTCATCCAACCGTTGGGCATCTTCTCCACAGCCTTGGCGGACTTGTCGTCCTTCTTGCCGTAGGCCAGATAGCCTGCCTTCTTGTTGGCGAAGAAGTTCTCCAGCACCGCATTGTCCACCACGGTCTCGCCATTGAAGACGACGGTCACGCGCTCACCGATCATCTTGATCTTGAAGCTGTTCCACTCGCCGAAGGGCTTGTCCATGTTCTTGGACGGGTCCTTGCCAGCACTGCTCTTGCTGTTATTCCAGAGACCGCCGGAGCCCTTGTCCTGGCCGAGGCCGCGCGGGTCGCCCTTGGTGCTGTCCCAGATCTGCACCTGCGGAATGCCGCGCAGATAGATGCCGCTGTCGCCGTCGGGCAGGGCCTTGTATTCCACCATCAGCTCGAAGTCGCCGTAGTCCTTGTCGGTGGTCAGGTAGAGGCCCTTGCCGTCATTGACCAACTCGTTGTTCTCGACTTTCCAGTGCGCGTTGACATGGTCGTCGGCAGGCTTGCCTTTCTTGTCCACGGCACCGCCTTCGATGGATTGCTTCTTATATTCTGCCTGCTGTTCGGGCGTCATGGCCCAGAGTTCGCTTGGGTCGCGTGTGCCCCAGCCATACCAGCCTGAAAGGTCCTTGCCGTTGAACAGGGGCTTGTAGCCATCGGGCGGCGAGGCTTGCTCAGCGCGCAGCGGCAAGGCGGCGAGCGTGATGAAAAGGAGGGCGGTGGTGTGCACTTTCATGGTGGAATAAATCTAGCCTATCAAAACGCCCGTTGCAGTGGGAGTTCTTTCGGTAGCGGTGAGGGCAGTCGGGTTTGCGCGGTGAAACTCGCAGGGACTCGCACTCCCCGCTTGCTACGGTCAAATAGCTCCGCTATCTGCCAAGTCCCATGAATTCCGAGCTTCAGAAACTGGTCACTGCCGCTAAACTTTCCTCCACCGATGCTGAAAAGCTGAGCAAGCTGGAGCCAAGCACGGCCTGTTTTCACAAGAGCTGGGGCGTGGGTCGCATCGCTGAGTGGGATCTGCTGGGTGACCGCGTGATCATTGATTTCGAGACCAAGGCTGGTCACCCGATGAAGCTCTCTTTCGCTGCTGACTCGCTGGTTTCCTTGCCGCCGGAGCACATCCTCTCACGTCGCGTGACGGACCTGGAAACGTTGCAGCAGATGGCCAAGGCCGAGCCTTGCAAGCTGGTCGAGCTAGCCTTGCAGAGCAGCAACAACAAGCTGCACCTGGATGATCTGGAGAAGCTGCTCCTGCCCAAAATCATCACCGTCGCCGCCTACAAAAAGTGGTGGGACAATGCGAAGAAGGAACTCAAGAGCTTCCGCCACATCGTGGTGCCGACCAAGCGTGCTGATCCGCTGGTCATGCGCGACCTGTCCGAGAAGCCCGGCCAGATCATGATCCGTAACTTCCTCGGCGCTCGTGAGCTTCGCGGCAAGCTCTCCGGCATCGCTGCTATCGTGAAGGACATCGACCTTTTCGACGATCCTGCGAACGAGCTGCAGGGCGTGTTCCTGGACGTCACGCACATGGCACGCAAGTCATGGAAGCTCCAGCTGCGCGAGACTATCCAACTGGTGCTCACCCGCGACGAGTTGGTGGAGAATCTGAAGGCTACCCTGCCTGCCGACGCCTTCACCGTTCATGAGATTCTGCGCGACGCCCGTGGCCAATTGGCCGAAGCTGCCAATGCACTGCCCGTGGGCCTGCTGGGCCGCTTCTATCGCGCCTTCCCAGTGGCCTTCCCTGAAGGTGCCTGGGTTAAGGATGCCCTTGGCCATCTGACCCGCACGGGTGGTCGTGCCTTGGAAGAAATCACCGCCACCATGGACGCCAACGACACGCTTGACGTGCTCGCCGACTTCCTGAAAAAAGCCGTGCGCAACCGCACGCTGAGCGCTGACTTGATGATCTGGATGTGCAGCGAGCGCAAGGGCTTGGCCGAGCCGGTGTTCGACATCGACCTTGGCAATGCCATCATCAGTGCTCTGGAGGATGACCACGCGCAGGGCGGACCGAAGAAAACGGCACGTCTGAATGATGCCTTCGCCGATGACAAGACTTTGGTTGGTGAAATGGTGGCCGACGCCAGCGAGGAAGACCTGCGACACTTCGCCAAGCGCATCCTCAAGACTTCCGTCTTCGACGAACTTACCCGCCGCTCCCTGATGGGCAAGATCATCAAGGCTCGCCCTGAGATGGAGAAGATGATGGAGGAGAATGCTGAGGCCCAGCGCGATACCTCGCTCGTCGTTTCCTGGGAGAGCCTGGAGAAGCGCAAGAAGGAGCTGGACGACATCGTCAATGTGCAGATCCCGCACAACAAAAGCGAGATCCAGATCGCTCGCGAAGAAGGCGACTTGCGCGAAAATGGTGGCTACAAGGCCGCTCGTCAGCAGCAGGCCGTGCTCCTTCGGATGCAGTCCAAGATGGAGCGTGAACTGCGCAACGCTCAGGGCACGGACTTCGCAGGTGTGGACGCCAGCCGCGTCGGCATCGGCACCATCGTGGAACTCAAGGATATAGATTCCGGCAAGGAAGAAACGACCACCATTTTGGGAGCCTGGGATGGCGATCCGGAGAAGGGCATCCTGTCCTACCAGAGCGAAGCCGCCAAGGCCCTCATCGGCAAGGCGGTTGGCGAAGAAGCCGAGTTGCCCTCCGATGACCTGGGTTCCCGCAAGGTGAAGGTCCTGACGATCAAGCCTTTCAAGGCTTGATCGACTAAGAACTAGGAAATGCTTAGTAATTGGTCGGGGCGAAATTCCAAGACCTATCACTAGGCACTATTGACTTCACTTTCAGCAAGCTCAGCTCGGTGTGTGAAATAACTCGCCACCGCGTCCTCCAACTCCATCACGCTGCTGACAGTGCTGAACTTCATTCGTAGCCATTTGCCGCCAGGAAGAAACTTGGTGTAGTTCATCAGGCGCGAGCGCATGGAGCGCATCGTTTGCAGCTCACTGCCGTAGCGATTCGATCCCACGGCTAGCTCGACATGCCGACGCATGAAGCCAATGCGCTGTTCGGCTGTCGCTGGGGCAGGCTGCGTGCCGTGCTCCAGATAATGCTTCGCCTCGCGGAAGACCCAAGGATTCATCATCGCCGCGCGCCCGATCATCACAGCGCTCACTTTTGTATCACGGCGACGCTTCTCCACATCGGCACCGGTAGCGATGTCGCCATTCCCAACAATCGGCACACGTGCCGCCTCGGCACATTGCGCGATGACATTCCAGTCCGCTTCGCCCGTGTAACCCTGGGCTCGGGTGCGGCCATGAATGGCGATCGCCTGCATCCCGCTGTCTTCCAAAATGTGCACCACTTGAAGCGCGTTGATGCTATTCGAGTCCCAGCCAATGCGCATTTTCGCTGTGACGGGAACGCTCACAGACTTCGCCACTTCTCTGGCGACTTCTGCCAAGGTGGGGCAGTCACGCAGTAGCGATGAACCGCCGTTTTTGGAGACGACCTTATTCACCGGGCAGCCGAAGTTAATGTCGATGAAGTCTGGCTGCTTCCAGTCCACGATCTTGCGCGCGGCCTCTCCCATGCGCTTGCCATCGGCTCCGAACAACTGCACTCCTAGGGGCCGCTGCACATCATCGAACTCCGTGTAGCGCCGCGTGCGATCATCCGCCTTCAAGATGCCCTCCGCACTGACAAACTCAGTCACCATGACATCCGCACCTAGCTCCT
>CAXNNN010000145.1:0-7740 GCA_964203095.1 Verrucomicrobiaceae bacterium
TGCGGATAAAGCCTACACCCTCGAAGAAGCCGCCGACTTGGTGCGCAAGTTCCCTGGGCCTAAATTCAATCAAACCGTCAGCTTGTCATTCAAGCTTGGTGTTGATCCACGTAAGTCCGACCAAATGGTTCGTGGGACCTGCCCACTCCCGCATGGTTCCGGTAAGACCGTGAAGGTCGCCGTGTTCGCTCAGGGCAACGCAGCGGAGTCCGCTCGCGCTGCAGGTGCTGATATCGTTGGCTATGAAGATCTCATCGCGAAGATCAAAGAAGGTTTCGTTGGTTTCGACGTGGCAATCGCTACCCCGGAAGCAATGACCGAAGTGCGTAAGCTGGGTAAGCAACTCGGACCACGCGGTCTGATGCCGAATCCAAGAACTGGCACGGTTTCGGATGATCCTGCCGCCGCTGTGAAGGCTGTGAAAGCTGGTCGTGCCGACTTCAAGTTGGACAAGAATGGCAACGTCGCTGCTGGCGTGGGCAAGGCATCTTTCGAGATCAGCCAGATCGTTGATAACGCTGCGGCATTGATCGACGCTGTGAGTCGTTCCCGCCCCGCGACTGCGAAGGGTACGTTCATTCGCTCCTGCACCATGACCGCTACGATGACCCCAGGTCTGAAGGTGGACATCTCCAAGTTTGTCAAAATCTAACCACGGAAGGTCCTATCCCATGAAAGCTGAAAAGACACTGTTGATCGAAGACCTCCTCAAGCGCGTGAACGGCTCGCCGTTCTTGTTCGTGGTGGATTACACTGGACTCACCGTCCCCGGTTGGGAAGAGCTGCGCAAGCGCCTCCGCGTTGCTGGTGCAGAGATTCACGTTTTCAAAAATACCTTTGTTAAGCAAGCAGCCGCCAAGGCTGGCTACCCAGAGAAGCTGAGCGATGCCCTCACAGGGCAGTCGGCAGTGGTGACGGGCGACCAGGACGTGTGTGCTGCGGCCAAGGTCATGAAGACCTTCGCCAAGGAGTTCGAAAAGCCAAAGGTGAAAGCCGGCGTGCTTGACGGCAATCTTCTAAGCGCTGACGGAATCAATTCGCTCGCTGATCTTCCAACAAAGGAAGTGCTGCAAGCCACCCTGCTTGGCGTCCTCCAAGCTCCTGCCTCCCAGCTGGTCCGCCTGCTCAACGAGCCTGCCGCCTCCTTAGCGCGCGTGCTCAAGGCCAAGTCCGAGCAATAACCACCCCTTTGATTAGATGGCTCCACTTCACGTGGGGCTTGAACTCCAAAACATCCAATGGTTCCTCGCCGGGGCAAAAGCGTTTGCTCTCAAAAAATCTGAAGCTTCAGAAAACGGCGATACCAACAAAATAACATGGCTGACATTAGCAAAATCGTAGATGAACTCAGCGGGCTTACCGTCCTGGAAGTCGCTGACCTTGTGAAAACCCTGGAAGAGAAGTGGGGCGTTAGCGCCGCCGCTCCTGTTGCTGTCGCCGCCGCTGGTGGTGGTGCTGCCGCGGCCGCTCCCGCCGCTGAAGAAAAAACTGAGTTTGACGTGATTCTCGTCGATGGTGGAACGAATAAGATCGCCGTCATCAAGGAAATCCGCGGAATCGTCGCTGGTCTGGGTCTTGCTGAGGCCAAGGGCCTTGTGGACAAAGGCGGTCAGCCGATCAAGCAGGGTGTGCCGAAGGCCGAAGCTGAAGAGATCAAGAAAAAGCTCGAAGCTGCCGGTGCCAAGGTGGAGATCAAGTAATCTTTGGTGCTTTCCCCCGTGCCTCGCCCCACTCATGTGGAGCGGGGCACGGTTCTTCAAAATGACGATACCTGAATGACGCAAATCGAAGGAATGACCAAGCACAAAGCCTCACTCTCTGCTTCACAGCAGAACGGGGTCGTGTGCTTGGTCATGCCTTTGTCATGTCTCCAGGTTCGCTTTGTCTCGTAATCTGCGGGTGGCCCGCAGATTAATTTTTTGTTTTGTCATTGTCCTCGTCCCTAACCACCGCCCCTACCGCCGCCATGTCCCAGCGCACTAACTTCGGCAAGATCCACGAACCCATCGAGCCGCCGAACCTGATCGAAGTCCAGATCAAGTCCTATGACGAGTTCCTGCAGCGCAATGTGCCTTACAGCAAACGTAAGGATTTGGGGCTTCAAGCGGTGTTCCGGGAAGTTTTCCCAATCGAGAGCTATGACCAAAAGATGTCGCTCAACTTTACGCAGTATGAAATTGGTGAGCCCAAGCTCAATCCTCTGCAGGCCATTAGCGAAGCCGAAACCTACAGCGCACCTCTGTATGTGACTTTCGAGTTGAAGGAGGAGGCGCAGGCCAAGCAAGAACGCGTTTACATGGGTGAGATCCCCCTGATGACCAACCGCGGCACCTTCGTCATCAATGGTGCTGAGCGTGTGGTCGTTTCGCAGCTTCATCGTAGTCCTGGTATCTGCTTTGAAACGCAGATGCACTTGAATGGTCGCTGGTTGTATGGCTTCCGCATCATCCCTGACCGTGGCACGTGGTTGGAAGTGCAATTCGACACCAACGACCTGCTCTACGTTTACCTCGACCGTCGCCGCCGTCGGCGCAAGTTCTTGGCTACGACGTTGCTGCGCGTCATCGGCTTCCCGAACGACGAGGACATCCTGAAGCTGTTCTATCAAATCGAAGAGCTGAAGCTGAAGGAAACCATGCCAGAAGAAGATCTGGCCAATAAGGTGCTGTTCCGCGATATCCTCGATGGTGAGCTAATCGTGGCTCGCGCTTATGAGCCACTGACCCTCGGCGTGGTGCGCCAGATTATCCAACTCGGTCATAAGGCGATCCGTGTTGTTTCGGCAAGCTCGGACGACTTGCTCATCACATCTCTCCGTAAGGATACTGCACGTGACGAAGATGAGGCCCTGAAGGAAATCTACCGTCGCCTCCGCCCCGGTGACCCTCCAACGATTCCAAATGCTAAGGCCCTGGTGAAGCGCTTGTTCTTCGATCCGAAACGCTACGACCTCACTCGTGTCGGTCGCTATAAAATCAATCAGAAGCTGGCCAGCAAAGTCGATCCAGATGCTCGCATTCTGACGGCCGAGGACGTGGTTAACGCCTTGCGCTACCTCTTCAAGCTGCGCGCCGGTGACGGTCTGTTGGATGACATTGACCATCTGGGTTCCCGCCGTGTCCGAGCCGTGGGTGAGCTTCTCGCCAACCAGTGTCGTGTGGGCCTTGCCCGCACCGAGCGCTTGGTGAAGGAACGCATGACCTTGTTCGACGTGAACATGGACACGATGACCCCACAAAAGCTGATCAACCCTAAGGCGCTAAGCGCCGTGGTGCGTGACTTCTTCGGTCGCAGTCAGCTCAGCCAGTTCATGGACCAAACGAACCCATTGGCCGAACTGACTCACAAGCGTCGTTTGTCCGCTCTTGGACCAGGGGGGTTGAATCGTGACCGTGCGGGCTTCGAAGTGCGTGACGTTCATACCTCGCACTACGGCCGTATTTGCCCAATTGAGACCCCGGAAGGTCCGAACATCGGTCTGATCAACTCGATGAGTTGCTTCTCGCGCATTAACGAGTTTGGCTTCATCGAAACTCCTTATCGTAAGGTTCTTGATTCCGTCGTCTCCGACAAGATCGATTACCTCACTGCCGATCAGGAAGAGAATCATTACATCGCGCAGGCGAACAATCCCTTTGATGACAAGGGTAAGTTCAAGAATGCCAAGGTAACCATGCGCTATCGTGGTGAGTTCTTGGAACTGGAAGCCAGCAAGCCGACCTACATGGACGTCTCGCCAAAGCAGCTCGTTTCGGTCGCCGCCTCGTTGATTCCGTTCCTGGAACACGATGACGCCAACCGGGCGCTGATGGGCTCGAACATGCAACGCCAAGGCGTGCCGCTGCTTCACAACGAAGCGCCGCTCGTGGGCACTGGCATGGAAGGCAAGGCTGCTCGCGATTCCAAGTCCGTGATCGTTGCCGATGCCAATGGGGTCGTTGCTGCTGCAACCGGCTACTGCATCATTACCACCAAGGACGGCAAGCTGCCGATCAAGGACGAGAAGTTCTTGGAAGACTGGACCAAGGTCCAGACCGATCCAGAGAAGGACATCTTCGTTTATCCGCTTCGCAAGTTTGGTCGCTCCAATGCAGGCACTTGCATCAATCAAGTACCGCTCGTGAAGCGTGGTCAGAAGATCAAGAAGGGCGACGTGCTCGCTGACGGTCCTTGCACCGATCAGGGTGAACTGGCCCTCGGTCAGAACATGCTGGTCGCGTTCATGCCATGGAATGGTTACAACTTCGAAGATGCTATTGTCATCAGCCGTCGCGTTGTGAAGGAGGACATCTACACCTCCATTCACATCGAGGACTTCGAAGTCATTGCTCGTGACACGAAGCTGGGACCAGAAGAAATCACTCGTGACATTCCAAATGTCGGTGATGAGGCGCTAAAGCATCTCGACCAAGACGGCGTCATTCGAATCGGTGCGGAAGTGAAGCCTGGCGACATTCTTGTTGGCAAGATCACGCCGAAAAGCGAAACCGAACTGGCCCCTGAAGAGCGCCTTCTGCGCGCCATCTTCGGTGAGAAGGCTGCTGACGTGAAGGACACTTCTCTGCGTGTGCCTTCTGGCTGCACCGGTATTGTCATGGATGTCCGTGTTGCCCAGCGTGGTGGTGCCGGTGCGGCTGCTGACCCTAGCAAGGAAAAGCTCGCTCCTGCTGACTACAAGAAACAGCTGAAGCAGATCGAAGAAGATTACCGGGCAAAGAAGGAAGATCTCACCGAGCAGCTTACAGACCGCCTCTCGGACATCCTTCTCAATGAGAAGATCCCCCTCGATGTGGTGAACGGTCAGACCGGTGAAATCATCATCGACGCAAACAAGAAGATTACCAAAACCCTGCTGCGTAAGCTGGCCGAAAACTACGACTCGATCGAGATCGATCCAAGCCCAGTGCGCAACAAGATCATGGATATCATTGGCGCGTTCGAGGCCAAGTTCAGTGACGCAGACATGGAGCGCGAACGCTCTCTCGACCGTATCGAAGCCGGAGACGAAAGCGAAGCCGGTGTCGTCAAGCAGGTCCGCGTGTTTGTCGCCAGCAAGCGTAAGCTTTCGGTCGGTGACAAGATGGCGGGTCGTCACGGTAACAAGGGGGTTGTTGCCACCATCGTGCCTGAAGAAGACATGCCGTTCCTTGAAAACGGAACACCGGTGGACATCGTGCTGAACCCTCTGGGTGTGCCGTCACGAATGAACGTCGGTCAGGTGTTGGAGACCCATCTCGGCCTTGCGGCCAAGGCCTTGGGCATGACCATCGCAACCCCGGTTTTCGACGGTATCCCCGAGTCAAAAATCATGGAGTTCATCAAAGAAGCCAAGAAAGTTCCTGGCTACGAATGGATGGGCCTCAATGGAAAAAGCCGTTTGTATGATGGTCGCACGGGCGACTCTTATGCACAGGACGTCGTCGTTGGTTACATTTACATGCTGAAGCTCGGACACCTTGTCGCTGACAAGATCCACGCCCGTGCTGTCGGACCTTACTCGCTCGTCACGCAACAGCCGCTGGGTGGTAAGGCCCAATACGGTGGTCAGCGCTTCGGGGAAATGGAAGTGTGGGCGCTGGAAGCCTACGGTGCCGCTTACACGCTGCAGGAACTGCTCACCGTTAAGTCGGATGACGTTCAAGGCCGCACGCGCATCTACGAACAGATCGTCAAGGGTGACAACTCGCTGGAGGCCGGCACGCCCGAGTCTTTCAACGTGCTCATCAAGGAAATGCAGTCCCTGGGTCTGGATGTCCGTGTGACAGGCCGCTCCACCAATACTGACGCCGAGAAAATCGAGGCATTCGCCGCATCCGCCTAACCGATCCCGCAACCCCCCACTGGAACACTGACATGAGCATTGACTCCAATCTCAAGGAACTCTTCGGCGAGCAGCCTCGCGGCGAGCAGTTCGACAAAGTCTCCATCTCCATCGCCGCCCCAGACCGCATTCGGTCCTGGAGCAGCGGGGAAGTGAAGAATCCCGAAACGATCAACTACCGCACGTTCAAGCCTGAAAAAGGTGGCTTGTTTTGCGAGCGCATTTTCGGACCCACCCGTGACTGGGAGTGTGCCTGCGGAAAGTATAAGCGTATCAAGCACAAGGGAGTGATTTGCGACCGTTGCGGTGTGGAAGTGACGCTCTCCCGCGTGCGCCGTGAGCGCATGGGCCACATCGAACTAGCTGTGCCCGTCACGCACATTTGGTTTTACAAGTGCATGCCTTCCCGTATTGGTCTCATGCTAGACATGACTGCCCGTTCGCTGGAGCGCGTCATCTATTACGAAGACTACATCGTCATCGATCCAGGCAGCACCCCGCTGCAACGAGCTCAGCTTTTGACCGAAGTCGATCTGCGGGACGCCGAAGAACAATACGGTGCGGAATCCTTCCGTGTCGGCATGGGTGCGGAGGCGATCCGTGAACTGTTCAGCCAGATCAAACTTCATGAGAACGTCAAGGAGCTTGAAGCGGCGATGGAGAAAACCCGCAGCAAGCAGACCCGCAAGAAATTGGCGAAGCGCTTGAAGCTCTGCCAGGGCTTTGCTGAAAGCCATAGCCGTCCTGAGTGGATGATCATGGAAGTGCTGCCTGTCATTCCACCGGACCTGCGTCCGCTGGTGCCGCTGGAAGGTGGCCGCTTCGCCACGTCTGACTTGAACGATCTGTATCGTCGCGTCATCAACCGCAACAACCGTCTCAAGAACCTGCTCCAACTGCGCACGCCGGATGTCATTATCCGCAACGAAAAGCGCATGTTGCAGGAAGCTGTCGATGCTTTGTTCGACAACGGTCGTCATGGCCGCGCCGTCACCGGTGCTGGCAATCGTCCGCTGAAGTCCATGTCGGACATGCTCAAGGGCAAGTCAGGTCGTTTCCGTCAAAACTTGCTCGGCAAGCGTGTGGATTATTCCGGTCGTTCCGTCATCGTGATCGGTCCTGACCTGCTGCTCAATCAGTGCGGCCTGCCGAAGAAGATGGCTCTCGTTTTATTTGAGCCTTTCATCATCCGTCGTCTGAAGGAAATGGGCCTCGTGCACACCGTGCGTTCGGCAAAGAAGATGATCGAGCGTCGCACGCCGGAAGTCTGGGACATCCTGGACGAAGTCACCAAGGGGCATCCGATCCTGCTCAACCGTGCGCCGACCCTGCATCGCTTGTCGATTCAGGCCTTCGAACCACGTCTGATCGAAGGCGATGCCATCCGCGTCCACCCGCTGGTATGCACGGCTTACAACGCCGACTTCGATGGTGACCAAATGGCCGTTCACGTGCCGCTCTCGATTGAAGCACAGATGGAGGCGCGCCTGCTCATGTTGGCGCCAAACAACATCTTCTCGCCTTCCAGCGGCAAGCCAATCACCACGCCATCGCAAGACATTCCGTTGGGCACTTTCTTCCTTACCTACCTCCGCGAAATCGGCCAGGTCGATCCGAAGACCAAGAAGGGCTACCAGCATACGTCGATGTTCAACGACGCGGCGGAAATCGAATTCGGTCTGACCGAAGGTACGTTGGAAACCAACCAGAAAATCTTGTTCCGTAACCCGGACTACAAGAAGCCGCAGCGTCCGTTTGGCGATCCGACTAAAGCGGTCATTGAGACCACTGTGGGACGCGTGCGCTTCAACGAAATCTGGCCAGAAGGCGTCGGTTTCATCAATCAAAACGTCGGCAAGAAGCAGATCTCCGACATTATTTGGCGCTGCTATCAAACCGTCGGTCAAAAGGAAACCGTC
>CAXNNN010000146.1:0-7709 GCA_964203095.1 Verrucomicrobiaceae bacterium
TGGGCTTGAACACCGAGCGAAGCTACCAAGCCCGCCGCGCTGGTCATGCGGAGGAAGTCACGACGGCTGCGCAGGGCCGAGGTCTGGGCGAGCGTGCGCATGACATTGCGGAAAAGTGGGGTGCGTCCGGGCATAAGAAAAATGGGTGAGAGGTGAGCAACGATAAGGGGTTCAGGTCTTGCCAACCTGAACCCCAGGGAAAAGGGGGATTATTCGTCGTTCGTGGGTCCGATACCGATGAGCCAGAGCTTCAGGAAATTCATGATCTGCTGCTTGGTCAATTGGTTGGCATCGAGCTGATACGTGATCTTGCTGGCGCTCGGCACGGCGTCTTCGCCGGAGCCGATCATGGTGTCTTCAAACTTCACTAGGCCGGTGAGTGACGGCACAGTGTTGTCCACGGCGAAGAAGGCTTCTTCATCGCTGGCGCTCTTGAAGGCATCGGCCTCGGTGCTGGCGGTGTTCGCGGCGGCTTCGTTCCAGCGCAGGTTGAACTCATACTGGCCCTTGCCGTTGGATGCCCGGTTCTCGTCTTCCACCCACTTGATGGAGCCGGTGACCACGTCGTCGTATTCCTTGCCATTCAGGCTGTAGTGGAAGCGGATGCCGTTGGTCAGCCAGTTGCCGGTTTCATAGTCGAAGTCCAGATTGCCGCTGACGGTGCACTTCGGGTAATTCTGCGACGGACCCATGGCGAGCGTGACATTCTCGAAGCGCATCGGGTCTACGTTGCTGACTTTCAAGGTGATGTCCTTGCCTTGGATCTTGCGCACATAGGACATGATTCCCTCAGTCTTCTTGCCCTTGCCGAAGAGACGACCACCAAAGGCATCCGTGAAGGCTGGGGCTTTGCCTATGGCATCCACGCTGATGCGGTTCTTGCTATCTCCCGAGCCAGCGAGGTCATAGACGCCTTCCGCATTGATCGGCACAGTGCCGACCCATTTCCCGACGGTCTTCTTCTGGGTCATATTGACCGGATTGATGACCGCGAGATTCAGTGAATAGTAGAGCTGTCCGCGCTGTTCCTCACGGCCCAGCACGCTGCTGGTGAGCAGGGGTTGGCGCTCGACCTTGCCCTTGAATTCGGTGGTCTTGCCGACAGTCAGTGAGGTTTCATACACATCCTTGACGCCAGCTTCGGGCTTGCCCTTGGCATCAACCCGAGTGCGCGTGTTGAAGGCGATATTGACCGTGCCAGTGATGGCACCCGGCTGAGTGATCTTTTCTAGTTCTTCGGCACCCACAGTGACGAAGGCGAGAAGGGTGAGAGGTAGGAGACGCAGTGTTTTCATGACAGGTAACAGCTTGGGTTTGATGTAGCGCGGCGCATTCTGGCGGGACTGACAGACAATCCTATTACAAAGGTGGCTCAATTTTAGAGATCACGTGGCATCGCTGCAAGCAAACACATGGTCACCTCCGGCGAAGGTCGGATGCGGACAGATCCGTCACCCCATGCTCCACTATCGGAGGCTGAGGAGAGGGTGCGATTCACGACCTACGCCATCTATTTTCAATCCTTTGATGACAGTCGCAACGATGTTTCGTAGTTTTTGGATTCTTTAAATGCAGCACCGTTCGCCCTCGGGTGGTCGTAGTGGTGCCTGTGTTCTCCTTTCTCATGAAATCCTTGCTCCGCCTGATGTCTGTCCCTGCCTTGTGCAGCCTGGGTTCGATACTCGTCGCTCAAACACCTGACACCCCGCACGTGCCCAGCGCAGCGCAGCCTATCGACCTCGCGACGGGGGAGTGGGACAACATCGTCAACATCGATGTGTCCACGCTTGAGCCGAACTATCGTGAGCCGTGGAACTCGGGCCAGCCCAGCGGCGGTTCTGGCACGGGCTGGCTGGTGGGGAAGAATAAGTTCGTCACTAATGCCCACGTCGTGAGCAATGCGACCCGCTTGGTGATTCGGACGACGAGCGATCCAGAGCCACACCCCGCACGCGTGGTGGCCGTGGCGCATGATTGCGACCTCGCCCTTGTCGAAGCCATCGAAGGCAAGCATTTCGATCATTTGAAGCCCCTGGTGGTGGGCACGATCCCAAACCTGAACACGGAGGTAAGCGTCATCGGCTACCCGATTGGTGGTGAGCGAATCAGCGTCACACGCGGCGTCGTCTCGCGCATCGACTTCCAGCCTTACAGCCACACGAATGTGGACTCGCATCTCACCATTCAGGTCGATGCGGCGATCAACCCCGGCAACTCGGGCGGCCCCGTCTTGCAGGATGGCAAGGTGGTCGGTGTGGCTTTCCAAGGCTACAGCGGACGTGTCGCCCAAAACGTTGGCTACATGATCCCAACGCCGATCATTCAGCGCTTCCTGACCGATGTGGCAGACGGCAAGTATGACCACTACGTGGACTTCGCCATGAGCGACTTCCCCATTGAGAACCCCGCGCAGCGTAAAGCCCTGGGCCTGCCCGATGACGGCATCGGCGTGATGGTAGCAGATGTCGAGCCGGTGGGTAGCGCAGGGGATGTGCTGAAGGAGGGTGACGTGCTGCTGGCCATGGATGGCAACCCAGTGCTCAGTAATGGCCTCATGCGCGTGGACGGCCAGCTCATTGACAAGAATGAAGTCATCGAGCGCAAGTTCGCAGGCGACAAGGTCAAGCTGGACATCTTCCGCGACGGCAAGCTGATGAAGACCGAAATGACGCTGAAGCGCTTCACGCCCTATGTGAAGCTGGGCGAGCAGTTCGACCTGCGCCCGGAATACCTTGTCTATGCAGGCCTCGTCTTCCAGCCCATGGACAAGAACATGATGGATGCCTACAGCTTCCGCGACACGATCCTCAGCTACGTCTTCGACAACTACCTGAACAAGAAGATCTACGTGGAGCGCCCCGAGGTGGTGGTGCTTACGCAGGTGCTGCCAGACGACGTGAACAGCTACGTGACCAACCAAGCCCCCGGTATCGTGGACGAAGTCAATGGCATGAAGATCAAGAACATGAAGGACTTGAAGGCGGCGCTCGCCCAGAAGGGCGATAAGCCCGACTTCATCCACATTCAGATGTATGAGCGCGGGCGTCCGCTAGTCCTGAAGCGCACGCTTGCTGAGGAGGCGCACTCCCGCATCATGAAGAACTACAGCATCAGCCAGGACAGCTACCTGGGCGAATAACTCTGCACCGCCCCCCCTTCGACACATGAAGACATTCCTTTCCCTCCTCGCCTTTGCCTTGATCGCCAGCACACTGCCTGCGCAGACGGAGCCGCGCAATGAAGTCGGTGCATCGCCTGCACCCCTCCCCCCCTCGAGAGATGGCGTGACGGACAAGCCTCTCGGTGCCCTCGTGCCTGCGCCTGATGACAAGGTCGTTCTCCAAGTGCGCCCGCGCGAGACCATCATCCGCAGCGACGCCTTGCTGAAGGTCAATGTCACCTACCAAGGCTACGCACCCCACATCCCCTGGCAGAAGGAAAGCCCGGGGGGCCGTCGCGGTCTGGGCGTGATCCTTGCTGGCAATCGCATCCTCGTCACCGCGCAGATGGTGGCTGACGCGACCTACATCGAACTGGAACTTGCCGAGGGTGGCCAGAAGATCCCCGCCAAGGTGCTCGGCGTCGATTATGAAGCCAATCTCGCGCTCATTGGTGCAGCGACGAACGCAGAACGCGCCACGGCATTCTTCACCGGTCTGAAGCCGATGAGTATCGAGCCAAAAGCGGAGGTCGGCGAAAACCTAAACATCTGGCAACTCGGCCGCGTCGGCGATCTCATCGTCACGCAGCTGCGCCTGGGCAAGGTGCTCACCTCGCAATACGTCGTCGAGGGCAGCCGGTTCCTCATCTATGAAGGCCAGGGCATCGTCCGCAGCGAGGGAAACAGCTTCACCGTCCCCATTGTGAAAGGCGGAAAGCTCGCTGGCCTGCTGCTGAACTACGACTCGAAGAACCAGCTCACCACCGTGCTGCCTGGCGTGATCATCGAGCACTTCCTTAAAGACATGGAAGATGGCAGGATCGAAGGCTTCCCCAGCCTCGGCATCGAGTTTCAATCCACGCTCGACGAGCAGTTCCGCGACTACCTGGGCCTGAAGCCTGGCCAAGGCGGCATGTTCGTCAGCGCGGTGTCCAAAGGCGGCTCGGCCGATGCGATCGGCGTGAAGAAGAACGACATTGTCCTCGCCATCAACGGGCACAAGATCGACTCCCGGGGCGACTATGACGATCATGACTTCGGGCGCCTGAGCATGAGCCACATCGTGCGAGGCAAGGCCTTCGTGGGTGACAAGGTCGAGATGGTGGTGCTGCGGGACGGCAAGGAACTCACGCTGAAGGGAAACCTGACGCGCAAGCTCCCAGAGGCCAACCTCGTGCTGCCTTACCTCTTTGACCGTGGGCCGAATTACGTCGTCGCAGGCGGGCTGGTCTTCCAAGAATTGACCCGCCCTTACCTGAGCGCTTTCGGTGATCGCGGAGGGGCTGCCTTGGCGCGCCTGTCCTGGGTAGCCAGCCATCCTGAAGAGTATGAGGAAGCAGGGAAGCGGAAGCTGGTCTTCCTCAGCGCCGTATTGCCCACCCCTGGCACGCAAGGCTACGAGCGCATCAGTTGGCTGATCGTCACCAAGGTCAACGGCAAGGACATCAACGACCTCAAGGATTTGGACGCGGCATTGAAGGAACCCCAAGACGCGATCCACACTTTCGAGTTCGAAGACGTCCCGAAAAAGATCTTCCTCGACGCCCTCCAGATGCAAAGGGACAACCTCAATCTCCTCGGCGGTGCCTATCGCATTGGCGAGTTGAAGCGCATCGAGTAACATGCTGCTCGACCTCACAGGCGCACAGCGCGACGACGCCTACATGATCCTGGCTGGCCTAATTACGCCACGCCCCATCGCCCTCGTCACCACCATCGACGAAGACGGTCGGATCAATGCTGCGCCCTTCAGTTTCTTCAATGTGCTGGGCGACTCCCCGCCCATCATCGGCATCTGCCCCGGTGACCGAGCCACCGGCGTGCCGAAGGACACCGCGCGGAACATTCGGCTAACACACGAGTTCGTGGTTAATCTGATCGATGAACCGCTAGCCGAGGCCATGAACCAATGCGCCACCTCCCTGCCACCCGGCGAAAACGAACTGCGCCACGCCGGGCTAACCGCCGCTGAGAGCGTCGCGGTGAAGCCCCCACGCATCGTCGAATCACCGGCCAGCCTGGAGTGCCGCCACCACAGCACCATCGAGATTGGCGACAACCGGCTCATCATCGGCGAGGTCCTGCGCGTGCATGTGCGGGATGGCCTTTTCGACCCCGAAACATGGCTAGTGAACCCCTCCAGCTACCAACCCATCGGACGAATGCAGTCCCCGCACTGGTATTGCCGGACCACGGATATGTTCGAGATGCGCAGACCGCGCTAGCATTCCGCTCAATCGAGGCGTATAACCAGCCGCGCTAAGCCGGCATGGCGAAATGGTAGACGCAACGGACTTAAAATCCGTTGGTGGCAACACCGTGTGGGTTCGAGTCCCACTGCCGGTAAGCGCTTCAAGCCTTATAAAATAAGGGATTGAGGCTTTGGGGCGTTTGCGAAGCGAAGCGGCCATTTGCGATGGTTTGCGAGTACAAACGGATACAAATCAGATACAAACTGGAGGGGCTTGCGTGCATTGACACCGGCCTCGGCACTTGGGAGGGCCGCCCCGTCGCTCTACTCCGTCACGAACACTTCCGGCAAGTGCTTGGCGCGTGACGCCAAGATTCTGGCCCATTGTTCGGGGGTCTTGCGTGAAATAACCTTGGGCTGGAGCAAGGCGTTCTTTGTCGGTGGCTGTGATTTTTGGGGCTGCTCCATAAGATAGGATAACACTCCTGCGGCTGGATCATCAACCTTGTTCCTGCAAGATACCCAAAGGCTCCGGCATCCTTTTCAAACCATCGCTGTAATGACGAGAGCAACGGTAGGCCTAGCCGTCACGGCTTGCTTTTTGCTGCCGCCTTGCGGGCGCGATCACGCTCCCGCTGCTTGCGTGCCTTTTCCCGTGCCGGGAGTCTGCCGCTGGCCATTTCCTCCACGACATGGGCGGCGGTGAGAATGTGCTCCATGCTGAACGGGGGCAGGGTGGTGCCGGATTGCAGGTAGGGCCTGCTTCGATCAGCAAAGGGGTGGGCGTAAAAATGAGCGTGTGGTCGTCACTGATGACGAGGCCGATGCGAATGCCATCCTGATGACGGCAGATGAGGGTGCCGTGGCGCGTGGCCGCCTCCTGAAGCTGTTGCAAGCCTTCCAAGGTGCCGTAGCCGAGACGATAGACTTCCGGGTCCAAGTCCAAGATGACTGAGCCTGAAGCCCCGCCTAAACGCGCCCAGAGGGCGTCCATGGCCTCCACGATAGGCTGGGTGATGCCTGGAGCCATGTAGAGCCAGCGCCGGCGTGCTGAGGTGAGAATCGAGACGATCTTGGCCTCGTCGGCATTGGTGATGGAGGGAGCGGGAGGCATAGCCAAAACCTATTTTTTGGCGATGCGGGGCTTGGGCTTCTTGGCAACGCTATCACTTATCTTCTTCTCTGCTTTCTCACCGATGACTGGGGCGGCTGGGTGGAATGAAATGGATGGCAGAAGCAGCGGTAGGTAAGGACCGGTGGCCATGACTGTCCTGAGCATCTCTCGGGCAACACCGAAGAGGATGGAACTGCCTGTGATCTCGATGAGTTGGGTAATCTTATCCTCAGGGAATGCCCCCTTTTTGACACTGAACCAGCCTTGAATGGTGATGTGAAAGTTATAAGGCGAGTTCTTCTCAGGAAGGACGTTCTGCTTCGCACTGAGCAGAACGCGCCACATGCTCTCTTCGTGGTTGCCATCACTGTCGGGAGGGCAAGCAGTAGCCGTTACCTGCAAATCTTCGAACTCCAGTTTGACCGACGCTGTGGGGTCATACCTGGAATTCGCGGTGCAGCCAATTTCGGTGACGAAATACGAGTGCAATTCAAGCGGCGACACACGAGCTTTCATTGGCAGCATAGGTGATGGTGGTTGCGGCGGGTGAGTGCCGTCGATAGGTCGGAAAGCGCTTGGGCATCGCAGGCTCAGCGAAGGGCCGGAACAGGGCTTGTTCTCCGAGGAAGTCGGGGTGACGACTGCGGAGGTAGCCTGCATCAATGCGGCCATCCATGAGTGCATTGAGCAGTATGTTCATGGAGCGTGAGGGGCGCTCACGACCCGACTCCCAGCGGGTCCAAGTCTTCTCGCCCAATTGGAGCAGACGGGACATTTCCTTCTGGGTGAGTTCGAGATATTTGCGGAGTTCGATCATCTGCTCTGGAGTCAGCAGGCCCATGTGGCGGGCCTTGACGGCATCGAGTTCAGCCTCGGCCTCGCCGGTGAGGTAGATTTCGCCATCAGCGTCTTTCCATGCGCTGACCTGGACTTCGATGGTTTCTGCAATGCCATCGCCAGCGAGTGTGGGAATGTGGACGGGGACTTTAGTGCGGGTGGGTTTCCAGCCTGGAACAGGGGGTATCATAACTTGTCTTCTCCTTTGAGCGGCACATGCGCCGAGTAGATGATGATCAGCTTGCCAGATGGCGTGAGATGGGGATGTCCGCTGATTCGTTAAAACCATCATGCGGATGGTGGGATGATTTTCGTTTGGTTTCGTGCTGATGCAAGACGCTTGCGACGCGAAATAGGTTCTGTAGTGCAGGTGGAGCGAGGGGGCGTAGCCCCGAGCGGAGCCGGAA
>CAXNNN010000147.1:0-7665 GCA_964203095.1 Verrucomicrobiaceae bacterium
TGTCATTGATCGCATTCTAACGTGATTCATTGCCGTTTGCCGTGACTGGCTGATTCGGCCAGTATGCGAGCCCATGCCGGACATCGTCCTTGCTACGCTCAATGCGAAATACATCCACGCCTCGTTCGGGCTGCGCTACCTCATGGCGAATCTTGGCGAACTGCGGGAGCGTGCGTGCATGGCGGAGTTCGTCATCAATCAGCAACCGCTGGAGATTGCGGAGTCGATCCTCGCGCATGAGCCGTGCATCGTCGGCTTCGGCGTATACATTTGGAATGTGGTCCAGACCACGGAGGTCGTGGGCCTGCTCAAGCGCATCCGACCAGAGCTGATGATCATCCTTGGTGGCCCCGAGGTATCGTATGAAACGGTGGGGCAGGAGATCGTCGCGCTGGCCGATCATGTGATCACGGGCGAGGCGGACGTGAAGTTTGCTCAAGTCTGCCGCGAGCTGTTGGAAAGCCAGACTGCATTGCCCAAGGTGATGGCTGCTGACCTGCCATCTCTGAACCAACTGGCCTCGCCCTATGAACTCTACACCGACGAAGACCTCGCGCATCGGGTGATCTATGTTGAGGCTTCGCGTGGCTGCCCGTTCACCTGCGAGTTCTGCCTCTCGTCGCTCGACATTCCGGTGCGTGCCTTTGCGACCGATGCCTTCCTCGCCTCCATGCAGCGCTTGCTCGATCGCGGGGCCACGCAGTTCAAGTTTGTGGATCGCACCTTCAATCTCCACCTGCCCACCAGCATGGGCATTTTGCAGTTCTTCCTCGACCGCTGGCGCGATGGTTTGTTCCTGCACTTCGAGATGGTGCCCGACCGTTTGCCCGAGCAACTGCGCGCGTTGATCAAGCAGTTCCCGCCGGGCGCGGTGCAGTTTGAGGTCGGCATTCAGACCTTTGACGATGCCACGTCGAAGAACATCAGTCGCCGCCAGAACCTGGATCGCTTGGAGGACAACTTCCACTTCTTACGCGAGAAGACCGGGGTGCACATTCATGCTGATCTCATCGTCGGCTTGCCCGGCGAGAACATCGAGAGCTTTGGTCGTGGGTTTGATCGGCTCGTACGTCTGAATCCACAAGAAATTCAAGTCGGTATCTTGAAGCGTCTCCGCGGCACGCCCATCGTTCGACACGATGACGAATACCGCATGGTGTATGCGGCGCATCCGCCGTATGAGATTCTGTCCACGCGCGACATCCCCTTTGCCGACATGCAGCGCATGAGACGCTTCGCCCGCTACTGGGACATCGTGGCAAATAGTGGCAACTTTACCAGCACGCTGAAGCTTCTGTGGGCCAATGACGCCTCGCCCTTCAATCAGTTCCTCCGCTTCAGCGATTGGCTGCATAGGACGCTCCGGCGCACGCACATGATTGCGCTGCCAGTCATCGCGCAGTCGCTCTTTGATTTCATGGTCAAAGAGGCGGGCGTGGCGCGTGATCTCGCGGCCAGCACGCTGGAGGCCGATTGGCATCGCACGCCGAGCCGGGAAACACTGAATCTACCGGGTAAGACGCCCAGCGCAGCGAAACCGACAACGTCCGGCACGGCGCGGAGACAGGCCCGCCACAAGCCCGCGCAGGGCGACTTCCACTGATCAGAAATCATTGCGATCTACGCTGCGATAATCGCTCTTCTGCGCCCGTAGGTTAGATGTGATGCCAAAGATCGCTTCCTTGATTGCCTGCCAGTTCGCCATGCTCGTGGCCACGAGTTTCGCGGTGGAGTCGTCGCGTCCATTGAGCTTCGTCAATGACATCCAGCCCATTTTGACGAAGGCAGGCTGCAACGCTGGCGCGTGCCATGCGAAGGCAGTCACGGGCCAGCGCGGCTTCCGGCTCTCGGTGCTCGGGTTTGAGCCCGATGAAGACTACGAGGCGATTGTGAAGCAAGGGAAGGGGAGGCGCGTTTTCCCCTCGGCCCCAGAGGAGAGCCTGCTGATAACGAAAGGCGCAGCCATTGTGCCCCATACCGGGGGCAAGAAAATCGAGCCAGGGTCGCAGAACTACCAAACATTGGTGCGCTGGATCGCCGAGGGCATGAACTACGCGGCGGCTAATGAGCCAAAGCTAAGCAGTATCCAGGTGGAACCCAGTCGCGTGACGATGCAGGTCAAGAGGGAGCAACAGATCAAGGTCACGGCGCGCTACTCCGATGGCAGTGCGCAAGACGTAACGAGGCTGGCACTCTTTGAGGCTAATGATCGCGCGATGGCCGAGGCCAGTGAGCAAGGCTTGGTCAATACGCTCGACATTCCGGGCAACGTGGCGGTGATGGTGCGCTTCGGCGGCAAGGTGTCGGTGTGCAGCATCTCCATTCCGCTGGGGGCTCCGGTGGACCTGCTCCCTCCGGCGAAGAACTTCATCGACCAGCACGTCTTTGCGAACCTCAAGCAGATCGGTGTGCCACCCTCGCCGATCTGCGATGACTCCTCCTTCCTGCGCCGCGTGTCGCTCGACATTGGCGGTCGTCTGCCAACAGCGGAGGAGACGAAGGCCTTCCTCGCCAGCAAGGCCCCGGATAAGCGCGACCAAGTCATCGAAGCGCTGCTCAACAGCCCAGACTATGCGGACTACTTCGCCAACAAATGGACCTCGCTGCTGAAGAATAAGCGCGATGAGGCGGCGGACATCACGGCGAACTTTGCCTTCCATGCGTGGATGCGTGACAGCCTGCTGGCGAACACGAAGTATGACCAGATCGTGCGCCAGATTCTCGCCTCCACGGGAACCATTGTTTCCAATCCGCCAGTGGCTTGGTATAAGCGGGTGAAGGAACCGACGACGCAGCTCGAAGACGTCGCGCAGCTTTTCCTTGGCGTGCGCATGCAGTGTGCGCAGTGCCATCACCATCCGTTCGAGCGGTGGACGCAGGGCGAGTATTATCAGCTCGCGGCCTTCTTCAGTCAGGTCGGTCGTAAGCCCACGACCATCGCGGGCGAGGACCTCATCTTTCACAAGCGAGGCATTGCGCAGACGGAGCACCGCAAGACGCGTGTGATGCTCAAGCCTGCGGGTCTTGGCGAGCCTGCGCTCGACATTCCACCCGACGAAGATCCGCGTCTCGCTCTGGTCGATTGGATGAGCAAAAAGGACAATCCGTTTTTCGCTAAGTCGCTGGTGAATCGCTATTGGAAGCACTTCTTCAAGCGCGGGCTCGTGGAGCCTGAGGACGACCTGCGCGATACTAATCCGCCCACGAACCCTGACCTCTTCGATGCGCTGGCGAAGACCTTCATCGACAGTGGCTATGACCTGAAGGCGCTCGTTCGCGTGATTACGCAGAGCCACACCTATCAGCTCAGTTCGGAGCCCAATGAACACAACATGGTGGATCGCCAAGCCTTCTCCCACTTTTATCCGAAACGCATGACCGCCGAGGTGCTGCTGGACAGCATCGACATGGTCACGGGATCAAAGACGGACTTCGCCGATCTACCTCCTGGCACGCGTGCTGTGTCACTACCCGACAACAGCTATAACAAGGCCTCGCCCTTCCTGAAGGTCTTTGGACGCCCTGAGGGGGCTAGCGTCTGCGAGTGCGAGCGCGTGCAGTCGGCTAGTCTAGCGCAGAGCCTGCACTTGATGAATGCGAGCGACGTGAAGGCGAAGCTGACCGCCAGCGGAGGCCGCGCTGAGCTGCTGACCAAGGCCGAAGTGTCGGAGCCCAAGCGCATTCGCGAACTCTACCTCGCGGCCTTCGCTCGCGAACCGGACGCCGAAGAGATCCGCATTGCCGAATCACACCTGCTCCAGCCCCGCACCGACGCCGCAGGCAAGCCGCTCGACTCCCAACGCGCCAAGCGCAACGGCTACGAGGACCTGCTCTGGGCCTTGCTGAACACGAAGGAGTTTCTGTATAACCACTGAGGTGTCTTACCTCGCCTTGATCTCCAGCCCGGCTAACCAAGGTGCGGTGATCGCAGGCGGCATGCCGCCGAAAGGCTGGTAGGCGGGCAGCTGGATGATGCTCATGCTATGGGCTTGGCTGGCGATGAAGAACAGAGCCTCGGCGCAGTCGCTGGCCTGGATCATGGCGGCGCGATGCTCCGGCGTGGGGAGCACGGGGCGCTTGTCCACGATGGGCGTATTCGCTTCACCAGGGGCGTATTCGGAGAGGACGATGCCGTGAGCATTGAGCTGCGCGCGGGCGGTGAACAGCAGGCCGTGCACGGCCCACTTGCTTGCGGTGTAGGGCACACCAGCATACGAATCAAAGCCGTGGCCAGCGGTCGAGGACACGACGACGATCTTGCCGCCGCCATTTGCGGCCATGGGCTTGGCAACAGCTTGGATCATGTTCACCACGCCGAGGACATTGATGTCCATGACCTTCTGCCACGTGTCGGTGCTGGCGATGCGGGCAGGATCGGTGTGCGCCATGAAGCGGTCGGGCGTGTTGATACCGGCGGTATGGATTAGCACGTGCGGGGTGCCGTGTTGAAGAACTGTGTCGAGTGCAGTGGCGACGCTGGCGGCTTCGGAGACGTCACACACCACGGGCACGATGAGTGGGGAGAGGCTGGCGGTTTCCTGCAACGACTCCAGGGTGCGGCCAAAGATGAATGTCTTGGCACCTGCCTCGGCGAAACGTTTTGCGGCTGCCTGTCCCATGCCACCGCCACCGCCGGTGACGATCACGATCTTGTCGGTCCAATGTTGATCCATGGCGCGACGCTATCCAGCGCGCGCGCCTCGTCCAGCCTGTGAGCACGTCAAAATCACATGAGCCAGAGCAGCGTTCCCTGCCATTGCTATCCGTTGAAGGGAATGCCCGGTTCGCAGCGTAGGTTGGTGGTGAACTACCGCTCCCTATTCACTCGCCGCAGTCTTCCCGCCGCCCTCGCCCTGGTCAGCCTGGGGCTCATCACGATCAGCCACGGACAACAAGTCACACTACCCTTGCCACGACTGCTGACCCTGATGCCGATGGGTGGGCAGGCAGGCACAAGCGTGGACGTGGCGATCACGGGTGAGAACATCGAAGACGTGACGGAGCTGACCTTTTCGACGCCGAAGATCACCGCGACGCCTGTCGCCAATGCCGCGAGCCAGTTTGTGGTCAGCATCGCCGCCGACACGCCCGTGGGTGTTTATGATGCGCGCGTCATGTCGCGTCTCGGTGTTTCATCGGCCCGCGTCTTCTCAGTCAACAAGTTGCCCGAAGTGCTGCGTGCCACGGGCAATAACTCGGTAGTGACAGCTACGTCGCTCAAGGTGGGCACGATCTGCAATGCTGCGATGACCAAGCGCGCGGTGGATTTCTATTCCTTTCAGGGCGTGATGGGCAAGCGTGTGGCGATTGACTGTGCGGCTATGGGAATCGATTCGCGACTGACACCCGTGGTCATTCTGGCCGATGCCAAGGGGAGTGACTTGCTGGTGAATCGCACGGGTGGGGTGCTTGACTTTTCGCCTCCTACCGATGGCACGTATGTGATCAAGGTCAGCGACCTCACCTTCCAGGGCGGTGAGCGATATTTTTATCGCTTGGCACTTCAGGAGGCCCCAAGTGCCGGTAGCGCTCCTCGTCAGCCGCAGACCCAGTTGGTGAGCGCCATGTCGTGGCCGCCGGAAGCACTCGCACCCATGGCGAAGGCGAATGAGACAGAGCCGAATAACAAGGCTGCCGAAGTGCAGAAGATCACGCTGCCCTGCGACATCGCAGGTGCCTTCTTTCCCGCAGCGGATGTGGATACCTTTGAGTTCGCAGCCAAGAAGGGCGAGGTCTGGTGGGTCGAGGTGGCCAGCGAGCGTCTGGGTTTGAACACTGATCCTTTTGTGTTGGTGCAGCAGGTGAAGAAGATGGGGGATAAAGAGACGCTGACCGACGTTGCGGAGCTGTATGACATCGCGCCGCC
Organism: Verrucomicrobiaceae bacterium; assembly: GCA_964203095.1. Taxonomy (GTDB): domain Bacteria; phylum Verrucomicrobiota; class Verrucomicrobiia; order Verrucomicrobiales; family Verrucomicrobiaceae; genus JAEUHN01. The sequence goes on from CAXNNN010000147.1 coordinate 5,867, forward strand.
GATGAAGGTGACCAGCAATGGCTACTCGTATGATGGTCCGCCTTACGACGCTGGTTCGCCCGATGTGAATGGTAAGTTCGAGATCAAGGAAGACGGCACCTATCGCCTGCAAGTGCGCGACCTTTTTGGCGGTACCCGCAGCGACGCGAACAACGTCTATCGCCTCATCGTGCGTCAGGCCGCTCCCGATTTCTCGCTCGCCGCCTGGGCGGTGCACATGACGCTGCGCAATGGAGACCGCTCTTCACTTTCCAAGCCGATGGCCCTGCGGGCAGGGGAGTCACGCGCGTTTGAGGTCGCGGTGCAACGTCGCGATGGCTTCGATGGTGAGATCGAGATCATCATGGAGAACCTGCCACCCGGTGTGAGCGCTGCGGGTTTGAAGATTGGCAAAGCCAAGCCGTTTGGGCACCTCATCTTGACCGCCTCAAGCGAGGCCAAGCGCGGATTCTCGCTCGCCAAGATCAGTGGCAAGGCCTCCATCAATGGCGCTGTCGTCACGCGGCCAGTGCGGGTCGCCAGCATGGCGTGGCCCGTGAAGGACGCGAAGGGTGAGATCCCTGCGCCACGTCTGATGGCCGATGTGCCAGTGTCGGTCAGCGATTCCGAGAGAGCTCCGATCACGATTGCCGCGAGTGCGAACAAGGTCTGGGAAGCGAAGGTGGGTGAGACCTTGAAGATTCCTCTCACGGTCACTTGGCGCAATGAATTCAACGGCACTTCAATCAAGGTGAAGGCTTATGGCGAGGGACTCAGCACGATGAAGGAGTTCGACATCCCACTCAAGGCGGCAACCCACGACTTGGTCATTGATCTGGCCGCGCTGAAGCTAGCACCTGGCGATTACACCTTCGCGTTGCAGAGCCTCGGCATTTGCAAATACAGCTACAACCCGGCTGCTGTTCCACTGGCAGAAGGTGAAAAGAAAAAGGCTGAGTTGTTGGCTGCTACGGCTGCTGCCGAAGCCAAAAAAGTGGCCGCCACGGACGCGAACGCTGCCAAGGTCGCTGCTGAGAAGCAGAAGCAAGCTGAGGCGCTGATGGCCACCGCGACCAGTCGCATGAAGGCAGTGACCACGGCTGCGTTGCCGACGGATACCGTGGACATCATCATCTCGGAACCCATTCGCCTTTCAGTGAAGGCAGCTCCGGCACCCGTCACGGCGGTAGCTGCGTTGCCCAAGAAGTAAGAGTGCTTTTGGTATGCTCCGTTGTTCCATTATTTTTTTCGCTTTGCTGACATTGAGTGTCGTCAATGCCGGTGACTTTCATGGCTGGACAGCGGAAAGCCCGCGTGAGGAGATTCGGCCCCAGTTTTCCTCCGATAGCGAACGAAACCTGATCATCATACACGATCAACGTGAAGGCCTGGATGGCTGGTTTCAGAAGTCGTTTCCAGTGACAGGTGGCGACTTCTATCGCTTCGAGGTGAAGCGGAAGATCACGGGCGTTGAACGAGCGCGCCAGAGTTGCTTGGTGCGCATTTCATGGCAGGACGCCGCAGGGAAAATGGTCTCCATTGATGAACGTCCAGCGAACACAGATCCGAAGCTGCCCATGCCCAGTGCCGAGCCAGAGTATCCGAACGATGGACCCACCGATGCGGAAGGCTGGACCACCGTAGGCGGCATTTACAAGGCTCCGTCAAAGGCCGCTCGAGCCATCGTTGAACTGCATCTGCAATGGGCACCCGGTGGGCGAGTGGAATGGCGTGAGCCTGTGTTCGCGAAGACCGAAGCACCTTTAGGCCGCAAGGTGCGGCTAGCGACAGTGCACTATCGGCCTCAAGGCAAGTCCCCA
>CAXNNN010000148.1:0-7650 GCA_964203095.1 Verrucomicrobiaceae bacterium
TGACCAAGGAGCAACTCGCCGAGCATCAGGGCGAGCACGGTCACGAGCACGAGCATTCGTCCTGGAATCTGCTGACGGTGTTTTTCGCCGCGAGCACTGGCCTGCTGCTCTTTTTCCTCATTGCCACGGCCTTCGTGATTCGTCGTTCCCCAGCCGCCTGAAGCCATGCTGAATTTCCTCATTCGCTTCTCGCTGCACCATCGGCCCATCGTCTTGATGGGGGCATTGCTGGTGCTAGTCTTCGGCTATCAGACCTTGATCAATTTGCCGGTTGAAGTGCTGCCAGACATGACCAAGCCCACGGTCACCATCTTGACCGAGTGCCCTGGACTGGCTCCGGAGGAGGTTGAAACGATGGTCACGCAAGCACTCGAAAGCGCGGTGCAAGGTGTAGGCGGTCTCGATCGACTGCGTTCAAACTCAGACGTGGGCCTGTCCTTGGTCTTCGCCGAGTTCGGCTGGGGCACGGACATCTATCGCGCCCGACAGTTGGTGCAGGAGCGCGTGCAATCCGTGCTCGCTACGCTGCCGAAAGGTGTCACGCCGGGCATGACACCTGTGTCGTCGTTGATGGGCGAGATTGTCCTCGTCGGTCTGCGTAGCACGGATGGCAAGACCTCGCCCATGGACCTGCGCACGCTGGCCGATTGGACCATTCGCCGCCGCTTGCAGAGCATCGGCGGAGTGGCGGAGGTGCTGACCATCGGGGGCGGCGTGAAGCAGATTCAGGTGCAACCGGACCCGCATCGCATGGCCGGGTTTGGCATTACCTTTCAAGAGATGGAAGCTGCGGTGACCAAGGCCGCAGGCAATGCGACCAGTGGTTACCTGCAAGCCGGGCCGCAAGAGATCATGGTGCGCAACTTGGGCATGACCACCAGATTGGAAGACATCGCAAGCACCGTCATCAAAAGCGTCGGTGACCGTCCAGTGCTGGTGCGCGATGTCGCGCAGGTTGTTCATGCCGTGCAGCCGATGCGTGGAGATGCGAGTGTCAATGGCAGCATGGGTGTCGTGCTCAGCATTGATAAAGCGCCGGGCTTCGATACGCTCAAGCTGACCGCGAAAATCGAGCGGGCGCTGGAAGATCTGAAGCCCTCCCTGCCTGTCGGCGTGACGGTGGAGCTGATGTTCCGCCAGGGCGACTTCATTGAGCATGCCATTGGCAACCTGAAGGAAGCCATCCGCGATGGCGCGATCATGGTGACGATCGTGCTCTTCCTCTTCCTGCTGAACTTCCGCACCACAGCCATCACGCTGATGGCCATGCCGCTGTCGTTTGCGATCACGGTGCTCACCTTCAAGTGGTTCGGTGTCAGTGTGAACTCCATGACCCTCGGTGGTCTCGCGGTAGCCATCGGCATGGTCGTTGATGATGCCATCGTGGATGTCGAGAACGTGTGGCGGCGGCTGCGCGAGAATCCCACCTATCCTAAGCTTGATGTCATCGCCCGCGCCTCCAGCGAGGTGCGGAATTCCATCCTCTACGCCACGGTCATCATCGTGCTGGTGTTTCTTCCATTGCTAGGGCTCGAAGGATTGGAAGGCCGCCTGTTCACGCCCATCGCCATCGCGACCATCGTCAGCATGGCGGCTTCCTTTGTCGTGTCGCTCACCGTCATTCCGGTGCTTTGCTCTCTCTGGCTCAAGCCGAAAATTGGCAAGGACCACATCGATGGCTTGCTAGTGCGCCTGATGAAGGGCTTCACGAGACGCACCTTTCTGAAGGCGGCGCTCGGCGCTCCGATGATCGTGCTCGCCCTCACCGGTATGGCCCTGGTCGCGGCCTTCATGCTTTACCCGGTGATGGGCAAGGAGTTCCTGCCCACGTTCAACGAGGGCAGCGCCACCATCTCCCTCGTCGCAGCACCGGGATCGTCATTGCAACACTCCAATGAGATTGGCGAGGTTGGTGTGCGCTTGCTACAAAGCATCCCCGAAGTCAAAAGCGTGGGCCGTCGCGCGGGTCGTGCCGAGCGCGATGACCACGTCATGCCCGTCAGCGTGAATGAGTTCGATGTGGAGTTCCACGAAGGCGGCAGACCGCGTGCGGAAGTCTTTGCCGACATCCGGGACAAGCTCCGCACCATCCCCGGCACCTTTGTCAATGTGGGGCAACCCATCAGCCATCGTCTCTCGCACATGCTCAGCGGCGTCAGTGCCAAGATCGCGGTCAAGATCTTTGGCACCGAGATTGATGTGTTGCGAGAGAAGGGCGCGCAGGTGCGCGACATCGCCAAGACTATCCCCGGCCTCACCGATGTGAACCTGGAAGCCCAGGTGCCCATTCCGCAGCTCAAGATCGAAGTGAATCGCGAACGCGCGCAAGCCTATGGCGTGCAACCCGGTGCCATCAATGAACAAGTCAGCGCCTTGCTCGGTGGCCAGACCTTGGCCGAGTTGCGCGAGGGCCAGCGCACGGTCGACCTGGTCATGCGCTTACCCTTGGAGTGGCGCGACTCGCCTGCACGACTGGGCGATTTGCTGATCGAGACAGGCACCCAGCAACGCATCCCACTCCGCCTCGTCGCCGACATTCGCGAGTCAAAGGGACCCAATGTCATCAACCGCGAGAACACGCAGCGCCGCATCGTCATCGGTGCGAACACCAGCGTGCGTGATCTCGAATCCCTGGTGCTGAACTGGAAGCAACAAGTCGAAGATAAAGTGAAGCTGCCACCCGGCTACTACGTCAGTTTCGAAGGCGAATTCCAGTCGCAGCAAAAGGCTGCGAAACGCATCGCTTTCTCCTTCGCCATGATCGTCGTCGTCATCACCCTGCTGCTCTACGGTTACTTCCGCAGTGTGGCGCTTTCCCTGCTGGTCATGCTGAACATCCCGCTCGCCCTCATGGGGGCACTCGCACTGACGTGGCAGCTCATTGATAACATCAGCATCGCCACCCTCGTCGGCTTCATCGCTGTCGGTGGCGTCGCTGCGCGGAATGGCATCATGATGGTCAGCCACTACCTGCATCTGATGAAGCATGAAGGGGAAAGCTTCACCCTCGCCATGATCGAGCGCGGCACCCTGGAGCGCCTCGTGCCCGTGCTCATGACCGCCCTCAGTGCAGGCATCGCTCTTATCCCACTGGTGCTCAGCGCGCATGAGCCTGGCAAAGAAATCCTGCACCCCGTGGCCGTCGCCATCTGCGGTGGGCTCGTCTCCTCCACGCTGCTCGACCTCGCCGTCACCCCCACACTCTTCTGGCTCATCGGTCGCAAGGCCGCCGCGCAGTCCCTTCGGTTGGAGGCACCAGCCTGTCAGTAACCAACAACCCACCCACCAACCCAACAACACACACCATGAAAACGAAACTCACCACCCTCCTCCTCACCCTCACTGCCACCTTTGCCTTTGGCCATAGCGGCGTGGAACTCGGCCCCAACGGCGGCCGCATCCTCGAGTTCAGCAAGAACGAAACCATGCACGGTGAAGTCACCGTCAAGGACGGCCAGTTCCACATCGCCCTGCTCGACAAGGACATGAAACCCGTTGCTCTGGCGGAGCAAACACTCGCCGCCACCACCGGTGATCGTGACAGCCCAACGAAGCTGGAAGTCACCAAAACGGACAAGGGCTTCACGCTGCCTGTCGTGAAGGCCGGTGCTTGGCTCATTGTGCAGTTCAAGGCTGACGCGAAGGCCAAAGCCATCACTGCCCGCCTGGAATACAACACCGAGAACTGCGGTGGGTGCAACGCCGCCGAGTGGCTCTGCAAGTGCCCCAAAGCCGAGTAACCCACCCGGCTGACTGATCATCGCCGGTTCCACACCGCACTAGGAGATGGTACCTAGTGCGTTTTTTATTAGCCGGTCAGGTCAAGCAGGGGGAATGGGCGAAGTCTGCTGTGTGCCTGAGATCTCCAATGCACATATCCAACGGCAGGTCGGCGATGTCTCGCAGCCGCTTGCCATCCACCAGCATTCGCAGGGTGTCGTCGGCGTCGGTGTAGCGGTTTGGTGTCACGACTTGCCATAGCTCTGGCAATGCAATGTGTTGAACATGAACCCGCCGGGCAATCTAAAACTTTTTTTGCAGCAGGTGTAACTCATCTCGCCGACCAGTTTAAATACATGTGAAGCAAACAACCAGTTCTGCTTCGCCCCATCTAGCCCACTGCCTCGACTGATCAACGAGCACGGCGGGCAGATCGGTAGGCTCGATCAAGTCTGCCGAGGGGTCTTCTCAAACTGACTCAGAACCAATGCACCAAACTGCTATGCCGTTATGAAAACACTCACCAAACTCTGCACACTCCTCTCCGCTGTTTCCTTCAGCGCCACTTCCGCCCTCCAAGCCGCACCCGTCTGGGACTTCCAGACCCTCTCCATCTCTCCAGCCACCTCTGAGCTCGCCAAAGAAGGCCTGGCCGTCACCGACGTCGGCATCACCTACAGCGTAGGTTATGTCAACGGCGGCACCTCCACTGGCGCACAGGCCTACATTGAGCGGCGCACTGCCGCTGGTGTCTGCACTAGCGCAACCTTCCGCCCCGTCGCTGGAGACTCCTATTACTACACCGGTGTCTACACGGATGGTGCCGGAGCCTCCCTCTTCGTCACCGGCACCCACTACAGTGCCACCACCGGTGCCCACGAAATGTTTGTCCGCCGCCTCATCCCGGCCACCCTCGTCGCCTACACCGCCGGCGGCTGGGGGCTGACCGGCACCAAATACTTCACCCCTGGTGCCCTGCTGGGTCTAGCCTCCACCGCCAAGCACAGCTTCGGCGGGCGGGTACTGGCCAACTCCATCGGCCTCTTCGTCTCCGCCTCCACGGAGCATTCCCTGCACATGGTCAAGCTCATCCCCAGCTCCGGTGCCCTCGGTGCCGGTTGGCCCATCACCCGTGGTCAGCCCGTCAGCGGCGTCCGCTCCCTCGTTGGTAGGAGCACCGCAGCAGTGCCCATGCCCGGTAGCGTTCCTGGTGGCCTGTTCAACTCCACCCGCCCGAGCTTCGTCGAGGTCAAAGGTCAGGACATCGTCCTTGCTGGCAGCCTTGACCTGGGCGCTGGCGCAAGGTTTGATGGCGTCCTGGGCGTCTGCAACATGGCCGCCGCCGGGCTACCCACCGTCTACGTCTTTGACAATGCCGGGCAAGATGAACTCGTCCACGCCCTAGCTGCCACCACACGCGGGCTCTATCTCGCAGGCCACACTGCGGGCTCTGCTCCCACCAGCTTCGCCCACGTCATCACCCTCGGCGGCACCCCACCTCCCCCTTACACCACTTACGGCCCAGTTAACTCCACCGCCTTTGATGTAGAAGTCCGCAACACCGCCACCGCCGACGACATCTTCGTAGGAGTCACCGATCCTGCCACTGGCGGCATCGTCTACCGCTACACCAACAACGGCACCGCCACCGTGGCATCCTTCCCATGGGCCTCACGCACTTACGGTGTGCCAGGAGACGCCATCTTCGACGTGTCCTACGGCACGGTAGCCCCCAACGTCGGCTCCTGCTATGCCACCGGTAGCCTCTGGGATGCCACCGCCCTCGGTCGCCGCATGGCCCCCATGAGGGTGACTCCCGCTGGCGTCGCCACCGTGGATACCACCCTCTCCGCCCGCCCCACCAGCGGCGGAGTGGCCATCCTCTTTAGCCCCGTCTTCAGCGCCGTCTTCAGCACCGGCAATGCCCTAGACACCACTGGTGCCTTCATCACCGAAAACGCCCGCCACAACCGCTAGTCCAAACCTGGCATCCAACCTCAAACCACAGCCGCCAGGATGCCCAACGTCCCGGTGGCTGTCTCGTTTCTGTCTGCTAGGAAATTGCTTTTTAGAGGGCCGGGGCGAGTTGGCCCTGGATCTGGCGCAGAGAGGGGTGTGAGGGGGCCTGTCAAGAACCCGCGATACATATCGCTCGCGACAAGACGCTGCTAGTGACTCATTGTTCTGAGCGGCTTTGGAAAAAGTTCTTCATCTTCCCCATGAGCTGTCGGGTGATACTCTGCACTTTGGCCGCCGCGTCACTATCGGCCATTTGGGAGCGAGCCTGTTCCAGGGCCATTTGACGCTTAGCCACGGCGCGGGACATGGACTCGGAAATTTCTGGGCGTTCTTCGATGAGGCGGATAATGGTGGGACGATAGATCTCATAGACCACGACATTGGTGTGAGCCTGAATAGTAGCAGAGCGCGGTTCGCCGGTGAGCAGAGACATTTCACCGAAGAAGTCACCAGGAGACAACTGGCCAACGGTCTGTTCGGTGCCATCGCCTTTGAGATCGATCTGCACATTGAGCAAGCCCTCGATGAGAATGAAAAGCGAGTTACCCTCTTCATTGCGGCGGAACAAGGTCTCGCCGGGGCTAAGTTGAATACGTTCCATCTCCTCAGCCACACGTTTTAGTTCAGCCTTCGCCAAGCGTTCATAAAGGCTGATGCGGGAGAGAAGCGCCACCTTGTCTTCGACAGTGTGGCCTTGGAAGTGTTTGGCGGGCAGCGGCTCGTAATAGACTTCTTCTTTCATATAGGCAGGGTTAATGCCGGCGGTCTGAAGGTGCTGTAGAGCTGCACTCAAGACTAGATCACGACTGGTGCTGGGCGATAACGGGTGCCAAGGATGAATCCAATACCGCAGGAGGTATTCGACACCACGCTTACCGGTTTTGCCGACGAGCACCTTGGGCGCTTGGTCTTTGGAGAATCCATCCTTCGCAGTCACCGACTGCAAAGAGGCCATGAGGATATGTCGCGCACGTTCCACAGGAACGGAGTAATCAATCGTTATCTCCACCTGATAGCGGGTCCAAACGGAAGGGCGTGAGATGTTGACGACTTTTTCCTCACCCATAATCGAGTTGGGCACCACCATGGTCGTGCCGTCCTCACAGGTGAGCCGGGTGCAGCGCCAACTGATCTCATCGACCTTACCAAAAGTGCCACCCGTTCCACTGGTTGAGGGGATAATCAGCCAGTCGCCAATGGCAAAGTTGTTGTCAAAATTGACAGCGAGGCCGGTAAAAACATCGGAGAGCAGACCTCTCAAAGCAAAGCCCAAGACCACGCTTCCAGCACCGAGGGTAGCAAGAAATCCGGCGATGGATTGATTGAAGACCGCGGCGGCGATACAGACGCTGGAAATGATGTAAACGAACACCATACCAAGATCCTTGAGCACACTGGGAACGGGCCTCCCAAGTGACTTTGCCACAAGCCCGTCCCAGAAAAAACGGCTTATGATGCGGTTTGCCAGAAAGGCACCGACGATCCAAATGAACACTTTCGCGCCCACGAGCAGTTGCCCGGAGTTTTTCACGATAAAATTCAGCGTCATCCGCAAGTATTCGGGAATGCTTGCCACCACCTGCAATTCTAAGCGCTGAACGATCACAGGCCAGTTCGCGATGGCCTGAAAAAGAGCGGCAAAGACGATGAGACCAGCTACAAAAGACTTGGAGCGAAAGGACTTTGTACGATTAGTTGAAAATGCCATGTTAAGCGCAGATAACAAATCAGGAGATATACGAGGGGTAGTCGTGACAAGAGGACTGTTCTCTGTGATGGACACGCTCAACTTTTCAAGCATGTACTGTCTGAGCGTCCAAAATGTAACATTGCTGCAAGCCTGATTTATCCCGGATTATTCAGTAGAGTAAGCGAACGGAGGTGGATGAACTTCGATTTGGCGGAAGATGG
>CAXNNN010000149.1:0-7625 GCA_964203095.1 Verrucomicrobiaceae bacterium
AGCTGCAACGTGCCATCGAGATCAGAGGCGACTACGGCCTCGCTCATTTCAACCTAGCCGCCATGTATCTGGACCAGACCCCACCTTCGAAAATCTTGGCCAAGAAACACTACGATGAAGCGCTGAAGCTCGGTGTGGAGAAAGATGAAGTGATTGAGCGCAAGCTGGCAACCGAGTAGCGACTGCACCCATTCACTCATGTCCTGGAAGCTGGCCGACGAACTCCACGAACTCGAACAACGCAGCCTGCGTCGTTCGCTGCGTTCGCTGGATTCGCCGCAGGGACCGGTCGTGCAGTTGAATGGCTGCGAGGTCATCAACTTCTCCTCCAACGACTACCTCGGTTTCGCCAGTTCCGATGTGCTAAAGAACGCGATGATGGAAGGCATTGTGCGCTACGGCGCAGGCAGTGGAGCCTCGCGTTTGGTGTGTGGTGGACTGGCTCCGCATCGGGAACTCGAAGAAGCGCTCGCCGCCTTCAAAGGAGCCGAAGCAGCACTCACCTTCAGCAGCGGCTTCGCGGTTGCGCTCGGTGTCATCCCCGCGCTCATGGGCAAGGACGACGTCATCATCATGGACAAGCTCTGCCATGCCTCGCTGGTCGATGCCGCACGCCTGAGCGGGGCCACCATTCGGGTCTTCCCGCACAATCATCTGGAGAAACTGGAGCGCCTGCTGCAATCGCACGAAGGCCGCCGCACCTTGGTCATCACCGAATCCATCTTCAGCATGGATGGCGATGCCGCGCTGCTGAAGGAGATCGTGGAACTCAAGGACCAGCACGGAGCCTGGCTCATGCTGGACGAAGCCCATGCCGTGGGCGTGCTCGGCCCGCAGGGCAGGGGACTCGCCGCCGCGCTCGGCCTGGAGCAACGCATCGACCTGCAGATGGGCACGCTGAGCAAGGCCCTCGGTCTCAGCGGCGGTTACCTAGCCGCCTCGCGCACGGTGATTGACTTGCTCATCAACAAGGCCCGCAGCTTCATCTACTCCACCGCGCCATCGCCCGCCGTCGCTCACGCCGCCAGCGCTGCCTTGCAACTGTGCATCAGCGCCGAAGGCGATGCGCGTCGTGCAAAGTTGCAAGCCAACCTCGCCGCCCTCGGTCGCGGGGTGCAGCCCAGTGCGATCGTGCCCATCATCATCGGCGACGAATCCGCCGCCATGCAGTTGAGCGCGCAACTCTTGGAGGAAGGCTATCTCATCCCCGCCATTCGCTACCCGACCGTCGCGCGCGGCACGGCGAGATTGCGCGTCACGCTGTCAGCGGCGCATGAGGCATCGCAGGTGGAGGGAATCGCTCAGCGTCTGCAAGCATTCTAGGCGTGCTTGTCGAAACAAGGTTGGTAGGTCATGTCGAAGGACTGGAGCGTCCACATGCGAGCTAATGTCTTGCTCTCGGCCCTGCTATCGTCTCCTATGGGGAATTCCTCCCCATGCCCGAGACTCCCGAACAGCAAGCCCGCGCCAACATCGACCGGATGTTGAAAGACGCTGGCTGGGCCGTTCAGGACTACAAGGCCTTCGATCCCTCCGCGTCCATCGGCATCGCTCTACGCGAGGTGCCGCTGAAGTCCGGTCGCTGCGACTATCTGCTCCTCGCAAACCGCAAGCCAGTCGGTGTCGTCGAGGCGAAGAAGGAAGGCGTCACGCTCTCCACTGTGGCGGAGCAATCGGCCCATTATGCGGCGAATCTGCCCGACTTCCTCGCGGCTGGCCTCGGTTCCGAGTCTCTGCCCTTCCGCTACGAGTCCACCGGCGTGGAGACTTTCTTCCGCGATGAGCGCGATCCCCATCCGCGTCCGCGCCGCGTCTTCAACTTCCACCGGCCCGAGACGCTGGCGAAGTGGATGGAGTCGCCGAAGACCCTCCGCGCTCTGCTCGCTGAGATGACCTTCACGCATCCGCTGAACACCCTCGGCATGAGAGACTGCCAGATCGAGGCCAATACGGGCCTTGGACAATCCCTTGCCCAGGACCTCCCCCGGTCACTCATCAGATGGCCACCGGCTCCGGCAAGACCTTCACCGCCTGCGCCTTCACCTACCGCCTCATCAAGTTCGCCAAGGCCAAGCGCGTCCTCTTCCTCGTGGACCGCGCAAATCTCGGCCGTCAGGCCAAAACGGAGTTCGATCAATACGTGCTTCCCGATGACGGTCGGAAGTTCACTGCGGTTTACAACGTCCAGCACCTCACCTCGAACAAGCTCGACGACGTCTGCCGCGTCACCATCTGCACCATCCAGCGGCTTTACTCCATGCTGCGCGGCGAGGAGCTGCCCGAGGACGCCGACGAACTCTCCGGCTACGAGGTCAGCAGCGCCGACGACCGCCCGAAGGAGGTTGCCTACAATCCCGCCATCCCCATCGAGGCCTTCGACTTCATCGTCACCGACGAGTGCCACCGCTCCATCTATGGCCTCTGGCGGCAGGTGCTGGAGTATTTCGATGCCCACCTCATCGGCCTCACCGCTACGCCTTCGAAGCAGACCATCGGCTTCTTCAATCAGAACCTCCTCATGGAATACGGCCACGAGCGCGCTGTCGCCGATGGCGTGAATGTCGGCTACGAGGTCTATCGCATCCGCACCCGTGTCACCGAGGCAGGTGACAAGGTGGAGAAAGGCTTCTACGTGGACCGTCGGCACAAAGAGACCCGCCGCCGCCGCTGGGAGCGCCTGGATGAAGACCTCGCCTTCTCTGAAAAGGAACTCGACCGCAGCATTGTCGTCCCCTCGCAGATCCGCACCGTGCTCACCGCGTATCGCGATGCCCTCTTCACCGAGCTGTTCCCCGGCCGTGCGTTGGTGCCGAAGACGCTCATCTTTGCCAAGGACGACAGCCATGCCGAGGACATCGTCCAGCTCGTCTGGGAGGTCTTTGGCAAAGGCACCGACTTCTGCAAAAAGATCACCTATCAGGCCAAGCATCCCACCACCGGCAAACCGGCCAAGAGCGAGGATCTCATCGCCGAGTTCCGCACCTCCCCGCAGCTCCGCATCGCCGTCACCGTGGACATGATCGCCACCGGCACCGACATCAAGCCCCTGGAGTGCCTGCTCTTCCTCCGCGATGTGCGCAGCCGCGTCTATTTCGAGCAGATGAAAGGCCGTGGCACCCGCGTGCTCACTCCCACCGATCTGCAATCCGTCTCCGGGGCCGAGGCCAAGGCGAAGACCCACTTCGTCATCGTCGATGCCGTCGGCGTCTGCGAGAGCGACAAGACCGAGTCCCGCCCGCTGGAGCGCAAGCCCACCGTTGCCTTTGACAAGCTCCTCCTCGGCGTCGCCCTCGGAAAGCGGGATGAAGACAGCCTCACCTCCCTCGCCGGACGCCTTGCCCGGCTCGACCGCGAACTCACCCCCGCCCAGCAAAAAGAAGTCACCACCACCAGCGGCGGTCACACGCTCGGCCAGATGTCCGCCGCGTTGTTGAAGGCCTTCGATCCCGACGCCGTCGCCGAGCACGCCACCGGCATCAAAGGAGCCGAACCGCAGGAACTCAGTGAGGAAGCCTTCACCCAAGCTCAGACTGCCCTCATCACCACCGCCTGCGCCCCGTTCGACAAGCCCGCCCTGCGCGACCTCCTCGCCAAGGTGAAGCAGGAGAGCGAGCAAACCATCGCCACCTCCGTCATTGATGAAGTCCTGTCGCAGGGCTTCAGCGGCGCTGCCAAGGACAAGGCCGCCGCCCTCGCGAAATCCTTCCGCGACTACATCGAGCAGCATCAGGCCGAGATCACCGCCCTGCAGATCCTCTACAGCCGTCCCTACGCCCAGCGCCTCACCGAGCCCATGCTCAAGGAGTTGGAAAAGAAGCTCCGCGAGCAGCACGCCGCCTGGACCGAGGACAACCTCTGGAACGCCTTCGCCGCCACCGCCCCGGACAAAGTCAAAGGCCGCACTCAGGCCGGACGCTTCGCCGACCTCGTCTCCCTCGTCCGCTTCGCCCTGGAGCAGCAGCCCGTGTTAAAACCCTTCGCCGACTCCGTGAACGAGCGCTTCGAGCAATGGCTCGCCAGTAGGTCTTCTGCTGTCTCTCAACCATCAACTCTCAACCCTCAACAAGCTGTGCAGGCGTTTACGCCGGAGCAGCTTCAGTGGCTCAAGCTCATCCGCGACCATATCGCCACCAGCCTCAGTATCGAGCTGGACGACCTCGACTACACCCCCTTCAACCAGGAAGGCGGCCTCGGGAAAGCCCATCAACTCTTCGGCGACCAGTTGCCGAAGCTGCTGGAAGAACTTAACGAGACGCTCGCAGCATGACGAAATCCGCGAAGTCAAAAGCCCAAGCCCCAAAGGGGCGAAACAACTCAGCCCAGGGCAACGCCCTGGGTAACGCACCCCCAGAAGTTCAGAGCCCTGAAGGGGCGAAAGAAGGCGGCAAGATTTCAATCGGCGACGTCACCGAGACGCGGGTTGAGCAAACCGGCCCGCAGGCTCGCCAGTTCACTTACGTGGACATCGGCAGCATCGACCGGGAAACGAAGCGCATCATCGACCCGAAAGTGTTGCCATCGTCGAAAGCACCGAGCCGCGCGAAGCAGCTTCTCAAAACGGGCGACGTTCTCGTCTCCATGACCCGCCCGAATCTGAACGCCGTGGCCATCGTTCCGCCGGACCTCGACGGTGCGATTGGTTCGACTGGCTTCCACGTCTTGCGCGCTCGGAACGCCGAATTTGGATTTCTGTTCTATGCAGTTCAGTCCACCGAATTCATTGACGCAATGTGCCTAAAAGTGCAGGGCGCGCTCTATCCAGCTGTTCGCCCGAGGGATATTTCATCCTTTTGCATTCCTACTGCATCCTTGGCGCAACAACGCCGCATCGTGGCGGAGATTGAGAAGCAATTCACGCGGCTGGAGGTGGGAGTGGCGGCGTTGCGGCGGGTGCAGGCCAACGTCAAACGCTACCGCGCCGCCGTCCTGAAAGCCGCCTGCGAAGGCCGTCTCGTCCCCACCGAAGCCGAACTCGCCCGCACCGAAGGGCGCCCCTTCGAATCCGGCCCGCAACTCCTCGCCCGCATCCTCACCGAACGCCGCAAAAACTGGCTGGGCCGGGGGAAATACAAGGAGCCTGAAGCTCCAGACGCGTCAGGGCTTCCGGCTGTGCCTGAAGGATGGGCATGGTGCCGACTGGAACAATTGTGCCTGATTGTGGGTGGACTCACCAAGAATCCGAAGCGAGCACAACTACCGAACCAGCTTCCATACCTTCGAGTCGCCAATGTCTATGCTAACGAGCTTCGGCTTGGAGAGATTGAACACATTGGTGTTTCAGAGGCCGAGCTTCCCAAGCTATTAGTCGAGAAGGGCGACTTGCTGATTGTCGAGGGTAACGGCAGCAAAGATCAAATCGGGCGATTGGCAGTGTGGGATGGGTCCATTGAGTCGTGCGTCCACCAGAATCACTTGATCAAGGCCCGGCCAGTTGATGTGGCATTGTCGAAGTGGCTCCTGAATTGGCTACTATCGCCCAATGGCCGCCACTTCATCGAGCTTGTCGCGAGTTCGACCTCGGGACTCTACACATTGAGCACCGGCAAAGTTGGAGACTTGATGGTCGCTCTCCCACCCCTCGCCGAACAAACCCGCATCGTGGCGGAAGTGGAGCGGCGATTGAGCGTGGTGGAGGAACTGGAAGCCGTGGTCACCATCAACCTCCAACGCGCCACCCGTCTGCGGCAGTCCATCCTTCAAAAGGCTTTCACGGGAGAGCTTTAGAATGGCTGGTTGAACACGACCGGCAAACAAGGCACACTCCCGACCACCCATCCAAGAAGACCATTCCGTGAAGACCGTTGAACGCATATTCCGACTTGAAGGAACCACAGGCCTGGGCGCGAAGCCGAATCCAGGTCTGCTGGGGGCGTTGCTCGTGCAGATTCCTGACACGCTGCGCGATGCCGTGCGCATGGGGTTTCTGCACTCCAGCCGGGCTGGCGGGAGACTGTCCCGCGCCTTGCAGGCGGCATCGGAGGTGCGCTTCGCCGGGTGCTCGTCCACGTCGGGCGACTTTACCGATGTGTGCTTCGAGTTGCCGGTGTTTGGCGAGGCAGCTCCTGAACTTTTCGCCCAGGGGCAACTATGGGATGATGGGCCGAGACCGGAGTCCTCGGCCTTTGATCTGCTCAGCGATGCCGTGATCGACATCGGCGCGGGCCGGTCTAACAGCGATCATTTCGACAAGCCACTGCTGTCTCGTGTGGGCCGCTATGGCGTGCTTTTCAAAAAGGGTCTGCAACGAGTGGCCCTGGTGGACGACGGGCGGAGAACAGTGGCCCATATCAATGCTGCGGTGGTAGAGTCAGCGCATCAACTGTCCCGCAAAACGCCTGCTTCGCGTCGCGTGCGTGTGACGGGCAAGCTGGACCTGATGGGAGCCAGCCAGGGGGTGATGAAGCTGCACCTGCGCCCCGGTGAGATTGTGACGGCTCTGTGGACTGGCCAGGGCGATCTGGAGCAGTTCAAGCACTGCTTCAACGCGGATGTGGTGGTGGAAGGAACGGGGGTCTTCCGGCCTTCAGGAACCCTGCTGCGGGTGGAGGCGGACGCTGTGGCTGCTGCTTCGAGCCAGGATGAGTTCTTCCGCGAACTGCCGAAGTCGCTGGAGACACCGGACTACGAGTCCCTGCTGCGGGTTCGCCCTGGTGAACGGTCTGCGTATCATCGCATCCTCGGTGTGATTCCAGCGGAGGAAAGTGACGAGGAATTTGCCGCCGCCATCGAAGCCTTCAGTTGATCATGAGTTCCTCCCAAGGATACCTCCTGGATACCAATGTGGTCTTGCATGCCACTCGTCAGCAGAGCCCCGTGTCGCTGGCGGTGGAGAGTCAGTTTCAGCTCCAGTCGTCGCAGTTTCGTCCGGCCATTTGTGAGGTGACCGTCGCAGAACTCTGGGCCTTTGCCCAAGCCTGGGGTGAGAAGCGAAAGGAACTGCTGAGGAAGGTGCTGGCGGACTTTGTGGTGTTGCCGATTGGCAACCCACAGATTCATCAGCGATGGGCAGAGCTGTATTCATTGTCTCGCAGTGAAGGGTTGGCCATTCAGCACGATCACAATGATGTCTGGATCGCTGCCACGGCTCAAGTGGCCGGGCTGAAGTTGCTGACCACCGATGGCGCGGCTTTCTTGCCGCTTCGTGGAACTGCATGGTTGCATGTCTCGGTGCTCGACCCGAAGACCGGCATCATCGTCCCATGACCAACCCCACCGCCCTCGTCTCCAAGCTCTGGAACTATTGCAGCATCCTGCGCGATGACGGCCTGTCGTATGGCGACTACGTCGAGCAACTGACCTTCCTGCTCTTCCTCAAGATGGCGGACGAGCAGTCGCGGCTACGCGGCACGCCGAGCGCGATCCCGAAGGGCAAGGACTGGCCTTCGCTGCTGGCCAAGGATGGCGATGAACTGGAGGTGCATTACCGCCACACGCTGGAGGAGCTGGGCAAGTGCTCCGGGATGCTGGGCATCATCTTCCGCAAGGCGCAGAACAAGATCCAGGACCCGGCCAAGCTGCGGCGGCTGATCGTGGACCTGATCGACAAAGAGCAGTGGTCCAGCCTCTCCGCCGATGTGAAGGGCGATGCCTATGAGGGCCTGCTGCAAAAGAACGCCGAGGACGTG
>CAXNNN010000150.1:0-7615 GCA_964203095.1 Verrucomicrobiaceae bacterium
ATGATCGCATCGACCGCCCCACACTGACCATCAACAAGGCGAAGGGCGTGACTGTGAGGGGGCTGCGCATTCAGGGCATCGCCCCTGCGACAGAGCAGGATGCCAACGGCACCGCAGCGCTCGCCAAGGTGCGCGAGTCCGAGGCTACTCTGGTGGATTGCGCTATCGTGGGGCCGTATGCGACAGGATTGGTCGTCATGGCCTGATCGAAGCTGCACATGCAGGGCACGCTCGTCGCCGGCCTGTGGGGCACCGGGGTGTCCATCTTGCCTGGCGAGTTGGGCAGAGGTGCGCCGCCCAGCATGACGATGACCGGATGTGAGGTGCGGAACTGCTACCACCGCTGCATCACCATCGCCACGGGTTGCAACGACGTGCGCATCGAGCGCAGTCGTATCTCGGGCTCTGCCTGGCACGGCATCCGGTATGACAACGCCTCGCCCGTCATCGAGCACAACCTCATCTTCGCCAATGCCCGCAGCGGCATCTACGCCAGTGGCGACACTCGTGCGACGGTGCGGGGGAATGTGATCTTCGCCAACGAGATGAACGCCGTGTCTTGCTGGTTCAGCAACCACGACGAGTTCACCGGAAACACCTTCGTGGCGAACCTGCGCGAGGGCATCAGCGTGCTGGGTGCCTCCAAGCCGACGTTCAAGCGCAACCTCTTCGCGCTTAATCCGCAAGGACTGCAACTGGGCATGATCAATGCCAAAGGAGCCAACGCGCAGGCGCTGGGTGAAGCTGTGCTGAAGTCGAATGTCTTCTGGCAAAATGACGTGCCCGTGATGCAGGGCAGCGACAAGAAGCAACCGGAAGGCACCAACCGCACGATGGATCCCGGCTTTGTCAATGCGGCCACCCGCAGCTTCGCGCTGCGTGCGGACTCAGCACTGCGAAGCGAAGTGATCGGTGCTGCCGATCCCATCTCGCTCGCCAGTCCGTGGCCGCTGCAAGCCGAAGAAAAAGCCATGATCCCCGCTACCGACACGCGCGACTACAGCCAATGGCAGCAACCAGGTCAAAAGGTGTCGATCTCCGTCATTCATGAAACCCAGGCTGTGCGTGCACGCGAGGCCGCAACGACGTGGGTGAAGGACGCTCTGCAACTCGAGGACAAGGCCAAGCGCCACGATGCCGTCGAGGCAATCCGCACAGCATTCGGCAGCAGCAACCCAGAGAGGCAACTCACCGGGCTCTCCGCCTTCAACCGAATCAATGTGGTGGAATTCGATCGCAGCGGATTCCGCGCCCTTCTGCTGCCCCTGCTGGAGCAGGCGAATCCGCACATCAGCACCGGTGCGTGCCGCGCGCTGCGCACCTGCGGGCTGGTGCCGGAGGATCACGCCCGCTTCCTGAAACTGGCACAAAGGACCGACCCCATCGTGCAGCAGAACATCATCCCCTACCTGCTCGCTACGGCACCGCGCCCACTTGATCAAGCCACCCAGCAGGCTGTGCTCATCGCTCTGAGTCCGGCGGTCATCGACACCCTGCGCACGGGCAGCACGGAGGACTCTTACCGGCAAACCATGCGCGCGCTGGGCGAGGTGGCGCTGCCCATGAGCATCAAGACGCGACTGAACCAGCTTTGCGAAGACCGCACCGTGGTCGTGTATCGGCTGGCCTTTTTCTACGCGCTCGCCCCGCAAAAGCAAAAAGCGGAAGCAGACATCCAAGCCGTCGCCAAATTCCTGGCGCACGAAGATACCAAAGAACTGGTGCCCCGCGCACTCTGGTCGCTCAGCATCGGTGTAACCGGTGAGCAAAGGAAGCAAACCGCCGACATCCTGGTCCGCTTCCTGGAAGCCCGCAGCGATTCCAAGCTGCGCGAGCAAGCGTTGAAAACCCTGCTGCCCTACGCCGACAAATCCCACGCTACCTTCTGCCAGTTGCAACTCGCGCGCTCCGGCTTGCCTGCCGTCGAACGCAAGCTGCTGGAGCAGATGGTTAGCAAGATCAACGGCTGAGCCAAATCACCTTAACACCCGCCGCGCCAGCACCCACAGCAGCACGGGAACCGCAGCACTCAGCACCACGGCCAGCGTGGGGTGCATTTCTCCTATCGCACCAATCGCGGCGAAGGCGAAACCGAGCGGCACGGAGCCGCAGGTGAGGGCGATGACAAAGGTGCGCCAGGGCATTTGCGCGATGCCAGCGAGACACGCGACGGCTTCGGGCAGCACGGGCATCCAGCGAGAGAGCGTGACCAGCCAGCCGCCTTGCTTGGCGAACAAGGTTTCGACTTTGGCGAGGCCCTCTTCACCGGCAATCCACCGCGCGGCACCTTGGCCTGCGTAGCGGCACGCGGCATACGCGAAGATGCCGGACAACCAGGAGCCAAAGGCAGCAGCGACTCCGCCCCACCACCAGCCATACATCAGGCCGAGGGCGGACATGACCACGGTGCTCGGAATCGGCAGCACGATGTCCGCACAGAGTAGCAAGATCCCCGCGAGCCAGGCCCAGCGGCCATAGGATTGCATCCAGGCACGTGCGCCGTCCAGGCTGAGCGTGGCATCGAAGTGATTCCCCCAAATCATGAAGGGCACAATGATGGCGGCGAGCAGCAGAACGATGAGCAGCCAGACGCGGCGAGTGGACATGAATGGACGAAGCGATGAACACGACTGCCTTTCAAGCTTGAAAGCAGGGCATCTCCAGCGATAGCAGAGCCATGCTCACGAACGTCGTCGAACTCACCCAGGCCCTGGTGCGCATTCCCAGCGTCAATCCCGATGGCGACCCCGGCACGGAGTTCACAGGCGAGGGCCAATGCGCCGAGTTCATCGCTGACTTTCTGCGCCAAAGCGGTGCCGAGGCCGTGCTGGAGGAGGTGCTCCCAGGCAGGCCAAATGTGATCGGGCGTTTCCCCTCGGATCGTGCAGGCAAACCGCGTATCTTATTCGCACCTCACACAGACACCGTTGGCGTCGGTGGCATGACGATTGACCCTTTCAGCGGCGAGGTTCGTGACGGCAAGGTCTGGGGTCGCGGTAGCAGCGACACCAAAGGCCCCATGGCCTCCATGCTCTGGGCGCTGCATGAGCTGCGCGACGAGATTCCGAAGCTGCCGGTCGAAGTCCACTTCGTGGGCTTCATGTCGGAGGAGAGCAGCCAGCTGGGCTCGCGGCACTTTGCCGCACGACATCGCGACTACGCTTTGGCAATCATCGGCGAGCCGACCAGCATTAAGACGGTGAACAAGCACAAGGGCTGCCTTTGGGCGGATGTCATCACGACTGGCGTGGCGGTTCATGGTGCGACCCCGGAGCTTGGCGTGAATGCGATCACGAAAATGGCGAAGCTGATCGAAGTGCTCGACAGCGAGTTTCGCGAACTGCTAGTGGAAATCGGCGGTGTGGATGACGTGCTCAGCGCCAGCACGCTGAACTTCGGCATGATCAATGGCGGCACCCGCAGCAACATTGTGGCTGACCGCTGCACGTTGCGGGTGGACATCCGTATCACACCCCAATTGCACGCGCATGGCGGTGCCTTGAAACTGCTGACCCAGTTCATCCATCGTCACGATGCCGGGGTGGAGGTGCGCATGTTCAGCGATGCACCGCCTCTCGATACCGATCCAACAAATCCCTTCGTGCAAAAACTCGTTGTGGCGGGAGCGGGGCTAACAGGTGCACCGTGGTTCTGCGATGCGGCCTACCTCGCCGACGAAGGCGGCATTCCTGCCATTGCTATCGGCCCTGGCAGCATCGCGCAAGCACACACCAAGGACGAATGGATAAAAGTGGCGGACCTGGAAGCAGGCGTCGAGTTTTTCAAAACATATCTTCGGTCCCTTTAGCGCACCGTCCGCACCGTGGTGCCTTCTCGCCAGAGGCCTTCGGTCATGACTATCTTCGGGTGCTGGGGCGGGCCGCGTTCGTTGTGGTGCAACTGCTCCACCAGAAGATCGACCGCAGCAGCGCCAAGGACGTCGGTTTGCTGATCAATGCCGGCGCGCTCAGGCTTATCCGGCTGCCAGGACATGGTGACGTAACCAAGGTCTTGGGGAACGCTCATCCCCTTCAGCCAGTCAAAGGCCAATTGCCCGCCGTCGATCACCACGTCTGGCCGCGCGGTCTTGATCCAGCCTAACAAGTCAGCGCGTGTCGGCTGGCGTTTCAAACAGAGCAGCTCTTCTACCTGCAAGACGGCTAGGGGATGATGCGTGCGGAAGCTGGCCGACCACGCACCGAACATGCGCTGATCAAGGGTGGTGCTGGCGAAGAGGCCAATGCGCCGGTAGCCCAGCTTCTTGAGCCGACGCATCGCGGTCATCATGCCTAGAAAGTGATGATGATGCACACGATGCTGCGCTGGACGCGCATAGCCGAGGCCGATGACCACGCTACTGAACTTCTCCCACCGCATCGACACATGTCCGCGACTGCGGGTGATCAATGGTGACAAAATGAAGCCAGCAATGCCCCGTGCCTCGAGAATGCCCGACAGTCGCCTAGCCGTCATGCCCTTCTCCGCCAAGTAAAACTCACTCACCATGAAGCCGAGATGCCGCGCACGTTCATGCGCTCCACGAATCAACTCCATCGACCATGCCGACTGCTTGATCTCCGCTGCCGTGCGTTCGGCCCAGACAAAGGCCAATGTCTGGGGCGATTCACTGCCGCGCTGGCGGCGCATGTGCGCCATCAGCTTGCCAATCTCCGGGTCGGGCTGGTAGCCGAGTGCTTGCGCGGCCTGCTTCACCTGCCCGCGAACCTCGGCTTTCACATGCGGCTCGCCCCGCAGCGCGCGGGAGACCGTCATCTTGGAAAGGCCGAGCTTGTCGGCAATGGTTTGCAGGGTCGGGCGCCTCACTGGCTGTTACCGTAACAGAAAATCCATGATGAGACCAGGACAAGTCTGGCGTTTAGACCGGCCCCCTGTCAGACTCATTCTTTTCACCATGAAAATCACCAGCCTCGCCCTTAGCAGTCTCCTGGCCTTCTCCTCACTGTCCGCCCATCAAGTGTGGGTGGAGGCGGAGTCGTTCAAAAACCCTGGCGGCTGGATGATCGACACGCAGTTCATCGACATCATGGGCAGCGCGTATCTTCTGGCGCATGGCATGGCGAAGCCAGTGAAGGATGCCACGACCGAAGTTAGCATCGCCAACGCAGGCAACTACAAGGTCTGGGTGCGCACGAAGAACTGGGTCGGGCCCTGGGATGCTCCCGGAGCACCGGGCAAATTCCAGATCGATATCAATGGCAAGACCCTGGCCAAGGAGCTTGGCGTCACCGGCAAGGACTGGCAGTGGGATGAGGCGGGTTCGGTGGAGCTGAAAAGTGGCACGGCCACGCTGGCGCTGAAAGACCTGACCGGCCTGGAAGGCCGCTGCGACGCCATTTTGCTGAGCAGCGACGAGGGCTTCACCCCGAGCAACGACTTCGCCGCGACCAACCAATTGCGTCGTAAGCTGCAAGGCCTGCCGGAGAAGGCGCCGGAGTCCACGGAGTACGATTTGGTGGTGGTCGGCGGCGGTTACTCCGGTCTCGGTGCGGCGATCAGCGGTGCGCGCCAGGGCTTGAAGGTGGCCTTGATTCAGAACCGTCCCGTGCTGGGTGGCAATGGCAGCGGGGAGGTGCAGGTCTGGGCCATGGGCGGCACGCGTCGTGGTCTGTATCCGAACCTCGGCGAGATCGTGGAGGAGTTCGCCGATCGTGCGAGCAACAGCCCGGCGGCATCGCCCGACGAGTTCAATGACAAGCTCAAAGAAGAAGTCGTGCGCGCGGAAAAGACCATCGACCTCTTCCTCAACACCCATGTCTATGGCGTGGAAATGGCCAAGGAAGTGAAGCCTGGCTACAAGCTGAGCCTTCGCAGCGTGGTCGGCCTGGATGTCCTGACGGGTAAGGAGACCCGGTTCGTGGGCAAATTCTTCAGCGACTGCACCGGCCACGGCAGCGTGGGCGCGCTGGCAGGTGCCACCTTCCTGCAAGAGGAGAAGGGCCGCATGGGCATGAGCAACATGTGGGTGCTCAAGAAGCATGACCAAGCCCAGCATTGGCCAGAGACCCCCTGGGCTCTATCCTTGCCGCTCGACGGCTTTCCGCATCCGCAAGAAATGGAGCCCGTGGGCATCAAGAACAAAGCGAACCTGACCGGCTACGACCTTGGTTATACTCCGGTGCCGAAGATGGAAGAGTATCTGCACGGCGAGTGGTTCTGGGAAAGCGGCTTCGATGTCGATCCCATCAATGGCCTGGAGCGCATCCGCGATCACAATTTCCGCGCCGTCTATGGTGCCATCACCGCGCTGAAGAAGGGCGAGCCCGCCAAGTATGCGAACTACGACCTCAGCTGGCTGGCCTACATTGGCGGCACGCGTGAAAGCCGTCGCTTGGTGGGCGACATGATCCTGGCCGGTGAAGACATGGTCAAAGGCGTGGTGCATCCCGACGCCTGTGTGCCCACCACCTGGGACCAGGACCTGCATTATCCGAAGGAGCAATACATGGGCAGTTCCCCTGGCAATCCCTTCATCAGTCGCGCTGAATTTGGCAAGCACACCGACCGCAAGAACGGCTACCCCGTGCCCTATCGCTGCCTCTATTCCAAGGACGTGGACAATCTCTTCATGGCCGGCCGCAACATCTCGGTGGATCGCTGGGCACTCGGCAGCACCCGTGTCATGCGCACCTGCGGCATGTTCGGCGAAGTCGTGGGCAAGGCCGCTTGGATCAGCGTCCGCCACCACACCACCCCGCGCGGTGTGTATGAGCAATACCTCGACATCTTGAAGGACCTCATGAAGCAGCCCGGTGCCATGCGCCGCGACACGCTGGAGGCTCCGCTTTACCTGCCTGCGAACGCCAAGAAGCTGCCCGAGATCGTCAGCGAAACCATCGACCCCGCGAAGCTGGAAGGCATCGTCATCGACGACGAAGATGCCGAGTTGACCGGCACCTGGGCCAAGGGCGAAGGCCTGAAGCCTTTCGTCGGCAGCCACTACAGCTACGCGAGCGCCAAGGGCGCGAGCGCCCGTTTCGCCTTCGCCGTCAAGGAAAGCGGCAGTTACGAAGTCTTCGCCTACTGGCAGCCCCACGCGAATCGCGCCAAGACCGCGCCAATCACCGTGCTGAGCGCTAACGGCGAGAAGGTCGTCGTCGTCGATCAATCTAAGCCCGCTACGGGCAAGCTGGGCGCGCAGAGTCTCGGCAGATACACTTTCATAGCTGGCGAAGAAGCCGCAGTTATCTTCCGCACCGAGGGTGCGAAGGGGAATGTGCACCTGGATGCCGTGCAGGTGGTGAAGAAGGAATGATGTGTTGGCAGGTTCTAGATAAGCCACTTCTTGATTGCATAAGGCCTGACATGACACAGCTCAAAAAACGGCTTCTCCTGAAGAGGTAAAAACTGGGTTCATCACGGAAGTTGATGCGTAGAGACTCTGTTTGGCAAAGGTGGGAGGATGAGCCAAAGTCTGCTGCATCATGCCTAAGGAGTGCGCGAAGGGTAGGAGTATCGAAGCGCCAAGCATGTGGAGGGAAGCGTGGAGTTTCATCTGAAGGTCAAAGATAAGATGCTGGTGTGCCCGGAGTGCGGCAGTCAACAGGTGTGGCGACGCGGCAAACGCACCCGGCGCATCAAGAGCGTGCCCATCGGG
>CAXNNN010000151.1:0-7614 GCA_964203095.1 Verrucomicrobiaceae bacterium
GGTTGCGCGAGACGAGCGAGGCTCCGCCGCCTTCCAGGCCTTGGGTAATGTTGTCGCTGACGCTGCTCACGCCGAATGGAAAGCCAATCAGGCCTGCATCCACGCAGCCCTGCTTCAGATGCGTGGCCAGTTCGTGGGCATGGACATTGCACAGATTGCCATCCAGCAGCGGCGTGCCGATGCCGACCTGAGCCTTGTCGAAATCTTCAGGCTTGAAGCCGAGGCCCCAGAAGAAAGCATTCACGCCGCGCTGCCAGCCGTGGGTGAGTTGAGAAGAATTCCAGTTCAGGGCGGAGGGCATGGGGAATGAAAGAGGTAGGTGTTAAGTGCTCAGTGCGAAGTTATGAAGTCCAGATGAGCGCGGCGATACCGCACTCGTCACGGGGGACTAAAACTTCCCACCCTTCAGTGCGCGGCGTCGGTGGCGATCTTCGCCAACACTGTCGCCTGCTTGTGCAGGGCTTTGACTTCATCCTCGCTGAGGATTTTGCCTTCAGGCACATCGACGAGGGGCATGAGGTCCTGCAGCCCTGTGCGAAGCTTCACCATGACGGGCAGTTCTTGCGCCTTCTCGCTCAGGCTCTCCAGGCTAGACAGGTAGTATTCAGCGATGTCGCGGCGCGCGAGGTTACGCGTTTTTTCAGGGTCAAAATTGTCCACCACCGATTGCGTGGCGATCTGGAAGGCACGCAGCCAGCCACCGAGGCTAACGAGGTGGGCGATGTCCACGTCGCGCAGTTGCACCATCTCAGCTTCGACGTCGAACTGGGTCTTGCTCAACTCATTGCGCAACGTCTTCCAGTCCCCCTTGATGCTATGCTCCAGCAAGCTCTGGCTATGACGGTTCATGCGCGTCCCGGCACCGAGCACCTTGGCGTGCTTCAGCAGCGCGCGGCCAATGTCATTCATTTCCTCGATCTTCTCGCACTGCACAATGAGGAAGCCATCCGCGATCAAGGCACCAAGGCTGAGCGACACCGCGACCCGATCTGATGGCGTGCCATTGCTGATCGGGCGCTTGAGTTGATCATAGTGCAGCGTGCCCAGCGTATCGAGCAGCTCAAAGATGGCTTCAATGGACGGTGTGGTGATGCCATTGACGCCGAATTCCTCCCGCAGGTGCTCATCGCCCAGCAAATCATCAGGAATGACGGCCTTCCTCACCTCCTGCGCAGGCGCGGGCTGCTGCGCCCAGCCAGAGGCGGCGAGGCAAAGAGTCAGGAAAATGGAGCGGGCGTTCAGAGGCAAGTTCACGGCGGCAAACATACGGGCTTCAGAGGCACAGTCCAGCATGACTCCTGCCAAAGCTCAACCTGCTTTGCCTTCGTTTTGCCCCCTGGCATACCCCTTGCTGAAATGAAACTTGAACTTAACTCGCCAGCGGCGAAAGGATGGGTTCCCCTCCTCCCGACCTCTCTCCGACCGCCTCTATGCCCGACTGGGAATACCTTCTTTGGATGCTTTGCTATGTCCTGGTTTTTGCCGGGCTCTCTCTGTTCGGCGCCCACCGGATCAAGGTCATCTACCTCTATTGGAAGCATCGGGGCAACACCCCCAAGCCAATCCGAGAGTTCGACGAACTGCCCAGCATCACCGTGCAGCTGCCTATTTTCAATGAGCTGCATGTGGTCGAGCGCTTGCTGAAGGCCGTAACGGCTCTGGACTACCCGCGAGATAAACTGCACATCCAAGTGCTGGACGATTCCACCGACGAGACCGCCGCCTTCACCGAGCAACTCTGCCGAGAACTCTCGGCCCAGGGGCATGACATTGAGTTCCGCCACCGCACCAATCGGACCGGTTTCAAAGCCGGAGCCCTGGACGAAGCCTCCTCCACGGTGAAGGGCGAGTTCATTGCCATCTTCGACGCAGACTTCATGCCTGCGCCTGACTTGCTCAAGAAGCAGATTCACTACTTCACCGACGAAAAGGTCGGCCTCGTGCAGGCGCGCTGGGGGCATATCAATAAGGACTTCTCACTGCTCACCAAGCTACAAGCCATGTTCCTGGATGGCCACTTGGTGCTGGAGCAAACGGCGCGCAGCCGCCATGGCGAGTTCCTAAACTTCAACGGGACCGCTGGAATCTGGCGCAAGTATGTGATCGCTGAGTCTGGTGGCTGGCACCACGACACGCTGACCGAAGACTTGGACCTGAGCTATCGCGCCCAGCTTCGCGGCTGGAAGTTCATCTACCTGAAGGACGTGGTCGTGCCCGCAGAGCTCCCACCTGACATGGACAGCTTCAAGAGCCAGCAGCATCGCTGGACCAAGGGCAGCATTCAGGTCTGCAAGAAAATCTTCAAGGATGTCTGGACCAGCGACGAGCCCCTGGCCATCAAGCTCGAAGCCATCGCTCATCTGGGCGCAAACTTCGCCTACTTGCTCACGCTTTGCACCCTGGTGCTCATGTATCCAGCGAACTTCATGTTCGAGAACTCGTGGGTGAAGGCCGTGCTGGTGGACATACCGGTGTTCTTCTTCGCCTCGCTTTCGGTCATCGTTTTCTATCTGACCGCACAAGGCGCGCAGCGCCAGGGAGGCTGGTTCAAATCCATCCCTTACTTGCCCATGCTGCTCGGGCTGGGCATCGGCATGAGCATCAACAATGGCAAAGCGGTCATTGAGGCGCTCATGGGCCAAGAGTCTGAATTCGTCCGCACCCCGAAATATGGCCTGGAAACGCAGTCCCAAGTCAAAACCCATCGGCGCAAATATTCCGCAGGCAAGTCGCTCGCTTTGTGGATCGAGGTCGCTCTCGCTCTTTATTTTGGCTTCATGATCGTCATGGCCGCCATGCGTGGACAGTGGGCCTCGCTGCCGTTCCTGGGTCTGTTCTTCTTTGGCTTCGCGTATGTGTCCGGTGGCTCGCTGGCCAAGCGCTGGAATCTCGGTGCCTGGGTGTAGTGGAGGGCCGCGGCAGCTAGTCCACGAGGAGCCGACACGCGCTCAGAGCAAAGCGTGAACAATCGGCACAAAAAAGCGCGGGCGTGACTGCCCGCGCTATTCGTTTCTACTTAAGGCGGCCCGATCAAGCCTTGCCCCAGAGCTTCAACAGCGCGGAGGCCATGTCCGCGGGTGAGTCAGCAACGGCGATGCCGCACTCCGCCATGATGCGCTTCTTGGCTTCGGCTGTGTCATCAGCTCCGCCAATGATCGCACCGGCGTGGCCCATGCGGCGTCCTGGAGGTGCCGTGGCCCCGGCGATGAATCCTGCGATAGGCTTTTTGCAATGCTCCTTGGCCCAGAGTGCGGCTTCGACTTCAGCCGTGCCACCGATCTCGCCGATCATGATGATCGCTTCGGTTTCAGGGTCCTCGTTGAACATCTTCAGCACGTCCAGATGGTTGGTGCCATTGACTGGGTCACCACCGATACCGACGCAAGTGCTCTGACCATAACCACGAGTCGTGAGCTGCCACACGGCTTCATAGGTCAAGGTGCCAGAGCGGGAGACAACGCCCACATTACCGCGCTTGTGAATGTAGCCAGGGGCGATGCCAATGCGGCAGCCGCCGTGCGATTTCTCACCCAAGCCAGGGGTCACCAAACCAGGGCAGTTCGGGCCAATGAGGCGCGTCTTGCTGCCCTTCATCGCAGCCTTGACCCTGATCATGTCATTGACAGGAATGCCTTCAGTGATGGCGACGACCAAGTCCAGACCAGCGTCCACGGCTTCCAGAATCGCATCCGCAGCGAAGGGCGGCGGCACGAAGATCACGCTCACGGTCGCACCGCTTTGCTTGGCCGCATCGGCCACTGTATCATACACTGGCACCTCGTGCGTGCCATGGTCGAAGGTCAGGCCGCCCTTGCCCGGCGTGACACCGGCCACGAGCTGGGTGCCGTAGTCGAGCGATGCTTTAGCGTGGCGAGAACCAAAGTCACCAGTGATGCCTTGGACGAGAATGCGTGTGTTTGTGTCAACGAGGATGGCCATGAGAAGAGAGCGGTAGAACTTAAGAACAGAAGAAAATTAGTGATGTCCAGGCTTGCGCTTGTCGATGCCGACAGAGTTGCCATCGGGGTCGCCGACGAAGGCCATGTGGCAGACCGGTGTCTCCATGGGGCCGACTTTGAAGGGCACATTCGCAGCGCGCAATTCAGCGACGGCAATATCAAAGTCATCCACTTCCAAACCGACACTGCAACCTTGGTCGCTTGCGTTCCAGCCAGGAGCGCTACCAATGGCCAGCGTGCCACCAGAGATGTCGTATTCGATCCAGTGCGCGCTGTCAGTGGCGTGATCCATGGTCGGCTTCAAGCCGAGCAATCCCTCATAAAAGGCACGCGACCTCGCCACATCCGTCACCGGATAGCAGGAGAAGGCGAGTTCGATGACTTTCATGGCGGGTAGGTATAATCAGGCCGCTTTGCCCACGGCAGCGACGATCTTCTGCGCGGCGTCGGTCAAGCCGTCGGCGCTGGTGATAGCGAGGCCGCTACTCGCCAGCGTGGCCTTACCGGCATCGACGTTGTTGCCTTCCAGGCGGACGACGAGCGGGATGTTCAGCGACACTTCCTGTGCCGCCGCAATGATACCGTCAGCGATGATCTTGCAGTCCATGATGCCACCGAAGATATTCACCAGGATGCCCTTCACATTCGGGTCGCCGAGGATGATTTTGAAGGCCGCTGTGACTTGCTCCTTGGTCGCGCCACCGCCGACGT
This sequence comes from Verrucomicrobiaceae bacterium, assembly GCA_964203095.1. GTDB lineage: Bacteria > Verrucomicrobiota > Verrucomicrobiia > Verrucomicrobiales > Verrucomicrobiaceae > JAEUHN01. Next base: position 4,671 of record CAXNNN010000151.1, read on the forward strand.
CGAGGAAGTTCGCAGGCTCGCCACCGTGCAGCTTGATGATGTCCATGGTGCTCATGGCCAGACCTGCGCCGTTGACGAGGCAGGCGATGTTGCCGTCCAGGCCGATGTAGTTCAGGCCAAACTCGGAGGCCGCGACTTCGCGAGGATCTTCCTCGGTCGTGTCGCGCATGGCGACCACGTCCTTCTGGCGGTAGAGGGCGTTGTCGTCGAAGTTAAACTTGGCATCAAGCGCGACCACTTCGTTCTCGGTGGTGATGGCCAGCGGATTGACTTCCACCTGCGAGCAATCGCTCTTAATGTAAAGATTGTAGAGCGCGGTGAAGAGCTTCACAGCTTGATTCGCCAGCACACCCTTCAGTCCAAGAGCGGCAGCGATCTTGCGACCCTGATAGCTCTGGAAGCCGATGGTCGGGTGAATGAATTCTTTGGTGATCTTCTCGGGCGTGTGCTCGGCGACGTCTTCGATGTTCATGCCGCCTTCGGTGCTGGCGATGATCGCATGACTGCTGGTGCCGCGATCGAAGAGAATGGCGAAGTAAAGCTCACGGGCGATGTCCACCGACTTCACGATCAGGACCTTGCTCACCAGCTTGCCTTCGGGTCCGGTCTGGTGCGTGACCAAGGTTTGGCCGAGCATCTGCCCAGCGATTTCCTGGGCTTCGGCAGCGGTATTGACCACATGCACGCCGCCTTTGAAGCCATTCTTGAAGGTGCCCTTGCCACGACCACCGGCGTGAATCTGCGCTTTCACCACGATGCCCTTGCCGCCCAGTTCTTCAGCGATCTTGCCCGCTTCCTCCGCTGTGTTGGCCACCTTGCCTGCAGGCGTGGCGACACCGAATTTCGTGAAGAGTTCCTTGGCTTGGTATTCGTGGATGTTCATGAGGAGCTGCGAAGAGTCTGTGACGGTAGGGACATGGCGCGGGGCGTCAAGGAGTTGAAGCAGAAACGTAGCGGTGTGGAAATGCCGGCGCACGGGCTGGACTCGCCATCTTGCGGGCGTTTCCCGTGCTCAACATTTCCACTTCTGGCTTGTCCCTGCCCGCTCACCCCCTGTAAGCTACGCTCTCGCTCATGAAATCCATTCCTCACACCACCTCGCGCCGTCAATTCATAGGCAAGACCGCTGCCGCGCTCGGCTTCCCCATGATCATCCCCGCCTCGGCCCTGGGCCGTGCAGGACGGCCAGCACCGTCGGAGCGTGTGACCGTGGGTTTGATCGGCTACGGCACCATCGCCAGCGACTGGACTGGGAATTTCCTCAAAGACGAACGCGTGCAAGTCGTCAGCGTCGCCGACCCGATGAAGCGCTACGGCCACTACGGCTACAAAGGCGAGAAGGAAGGTGGCCGCGACGTGGGCAAGGACGTGGTGGACAAGCACTACTCCACCGCCGCGAACAAGCCGCAGAAGGTGTGCAGCACGCACATCGACTTCCGCGAGATGATCGAAAAGGAAGACATCGACGTCATCCAGGTCAGCACGCCCGACCACTGGCATGCCTACATGGCCATCTACGCGGCACGCAAAGGCAAGCACATCTACGGCCAGAAGCCCCTCGCCCTGACAGTGGCCGAGGGACGGCGCATGAGCGACGAGGTCGCAAAGGCGGGCATCACCTGGCAAACCGGCAGCCAGCAGCGCAGTGACATGAAGTTCCGTATCGCCTGCGAACTCGTGCGCAATCAGCGCATTGGCAAGCTGAAGAGCGTCCGCGTCGGCCTGCCCGGCGGTCACTCAAACTGGAACCAGATGGCCGACCAAACCCAGCCCGCGCCCCTGCCTGCCGACTTCGACTATGAACTATGGCTCGGCCCTGCCGGGCAGATGGACTACCGCCCTGCCCTGCTACCCCTGAACTGGCGGCACAACTTCAACTTCAGCGGTGGCATGATCACCGACTTCGGGGCTCACCACATCGACATCGCCCACTGGGGAATGGACACCGAACTGACCGGCCCGGTGGAGATGATGAACATCAGCGGCGAAATGCCTGGCGCAGACGCGCTCTACAACACGGCCACCAAGTTCCACTTCGAGTGCCGCTACGCGAATGGCGTGCAAATGCTCGTCACCGACAGCAGCGAGCAGACCATGCCCGAGGTGGTGAACCACCCCGCCGCTGGCAAGAAGTTCGACCACACCGGCATCTTCTTTGAAGGTGAGGACGGCAAGTGGGTCTGGGTCAACCGCGACCGCATCGCCACCAGCAGCGTGGACATCCTGCGTCAGGTGCCTCAGGACGGCGAGGTGAAGCTCTACGTCAGCAAGGACCACACGCAGAACTTCATCGACTGCATCTACAGCGGCGAGAAAACCATCACCCCGATCGAAGTCTCCCACCGCACCATCAGCGTCAGCCACCTAGCGAACATCGCCCTGCGCCAAGGCGTGTCGAAGTTCGAGTGGGACCCGACCGCTGAGAAGTCCGGCGACGAGAAGATCAACGCCCTGCTCAGCAAGGAATGGAGAAAGCCGTGGGTGCTGTGATGCGCTTGTTGTTCGCTCTCTTGATCCTGGCCGTGCTCACCACGCATGGCCAGGAGCCTCCCCAGCCCGCCCCAACCGCGCAGGCTTACCTCTACCTAGAGCCTTTCCATGCCCGGGTGGAGGTCATGTTTGATGTCGCCACAGTGCAGGGCTGGCTGAAGCAACCCAGCGACGCCGCTGCGCCCATGCCGATGGCGGTTCGTCAGCACCTCAGCGACGGCGCGATGAAAGCGGCGGACGACTGGTGCAGCCTCATGGCCGACGACCTTACTGTGCGCGGCACGCTGACCGGCGTTGCCCTGGTCAAAGGCAAACCTGGCGCCACCCTGCCCTATGATGAAGCCGAAAGCCCTGCCGCACGCGAGCTGATGGTCGGCTTCATGTATGAGTTCAGCATTCCCGGCGCACCGGAAAAGCTGGACCTGCGCTGGAAGCAGTTTGCTCCCCCCGTGCA
>CAXNNN010000152.1:0-7609 GCA_964203095.1 Verrucomicrobiaceae bacterium
CGTCTCGCCTAACAAGTCTTCGCCGACAAACACTTGCACGCCTTTCGGCACGGTGCGCAGAGTCAGCAGCGGCGGGGCCTGACGCGCCTCCGAAAGAACACCGCCGGGCTGGCGCGCCTGAGTGATCCACATGCCGATAGCGACAAAGACCAGCGCAGCGAAGGCACCGCTGATGATCATGAGCTTGCGGCGCTCTGAAGGCAATGGCTCGCCGCGCAGCGCGAGCGCGAGTTCCTGCGCCGTCTCGTAGCGCTGCCCGGCCTTGGTGGCGCAGGCCGTGCAGATGACGTCCTGCAACCGCCGCCAATGCAGCAGCGAAGCTCCGCTCTCGCGATACGAGGGCAGGTCGGGGAAGTCCAAGCGGTCCTTGCCCGTGCTGGCTTCATACAAAACCATGCCCAGGCTGAAGATGTCAGAGGCGGCGGTGCCGGGTCCCTCCGGTGCCACGAACCCCTCAGTGCCCACGAAGGTGCGCTGACCGAGCAAGGTGACCAAGCCAATGTCGGCGAGGCTGCACTTGCCATTGATGAAGATCAGATTGGATGGCTTGACGTCACGATGAATGAGCTTGTTCTCATGCAGGAAGTGAAGGCCTTCCGCAACGTTGGCCCCGAGTTTCAAGCACGCCTCGGCACTCACTCGCTTATCCTTGCGCATCATCGCGGTCAGCGTGTGCGGGCGATAGGTGTCGGGATCAATATCGCGGCCGCGCTCGAGATCGTCGGCCAACTCCATCACATAATAATAGAAGCCATCGGACTCGCTGCGGCCCACTTGCAGGACATTGACGAGGCCTGGATGCTTGCGCGAGACTGGCTCATAGTGCTTCAGCGCCTCGAACTCGCGCTCGAAACCTTCGGGGTGATCGTAGTCCTCGCGCCACACGACCTTCACCGCACGCAGTTGACCAGTGACGCTGCGTGCCATCCACACCTCGCCAAAGGCCCCACGCCCGATCATGCGGATCGTCTCGTGGTCGCGGATGTTGGGAGGCGTGCGGGACATGCTTTCGTTCAGTTCCTGGTTTCAGGTTCCTGGTTCCCAGTTGTGTTCGTCATGGTGTGAAACAGAAAGTCGTCCCCTTTGAGAAACCATTGAATCAGAGCAACCGGGAACAGGGAGCCACAAAACCATCCAACTCGCTCACTGCTTCTTCGGTTTATCAAAGGTCATGTAGGTCAGGCCGGTGCGCTTACCGTTGATGGGATCGACGGTCTCAATGCGCATCTCCTCGGGAATGTGCGTGTCGCCGAACTTCTGAACGCTGGCGATCTTGTAGCGGCGGATGAGTTTGCCCTTCACGTCGTAGCCTTCCATCTTGGCCATGCCGCCACTGCCTTGGTGCACCCAGAGGTCCACGGTGCCATAGGGTCCCTTCGCATCGGGCGTGGTCACGCGGATCTTCCAGGCCTTCTGGCCCAGAGCGACATTTTCTTCCCCAAGCAGCTTGGGGTTCGGCCAATAGATGAAGCGCAACGAGAGGTCTTCATAGTTCAGGTCGAACCCCCGCACACTCTCATCGTAGCGGGACAAAGGCACGTCTTCAGAACTGCCGGGTTTGACCTCGCGCAGCACGGGTGGCGCAACAGCGAGGTCGAGATGCACAATCTGCTTCGGGTTATCAAACAGGAAGCGAATGATCATCTGCGTCATCGTCAGGGTGAACGGCTCCTCCCTGCCGGTGTCGTTGCTGCGCAGCGTGCCGTCCAACTTTCTGTCTTGCAGCGCGTAGCTCAGACGCACCAGACGCATGATCTCCTCCGCTGAGGGAGTTGCCGGTTCTGAGGCACGCAGAGATAAGCTGGACAGAAGAAGGAGAGGCAGAAGGGCGAAGCGGAGCATGGTAAAAGTAAAGTGAGGCGGCTTTGACAGAGCGGGCACCGTGGGCATTCAATGGTGAGGCAATGTCTCCGGCACTGCAAGACTTGTATGGACCGCCAGCGCTTTCTCATCCCCGCCCTCGCCCTGCTCACGGTGTGGCGGCTGGCCTTGCTGCCGACCATTGAGCTGAGCCCTGATGAAGCGCTCGCCTTGTTTTACACCAAGCACCCAGCGCTCTGGTATTTGGAAATGGGGCCGCTGGTGCCGTGGCTAGTGAAGCTGGGCACGCTGATCGCAGGCGAGGGTGCACTGGGCGTGCGCCTGTTCGCGCCTTTCCTGGCCTTGGCTGCCACGCTTTGTCTCTGGCGGCTCGTGCGCGGGCTACTAGGCCTCGGTGTCGCCGCATGGGCGGTACTCTTGCTGCAAGTGCTGCCCGCCTTCAACGTCGCCGCGATCAGCATGACCAGCAGCATCGTGGGGCTTGCGCTAGTGCTCGGCCTGATGACATCGCTGCGCTACGCCTTGCAACGGTCGGCGGTGTGGAATGTCGGCTGGTGGCTGGCGGCGCTCTGCTTGCTGGGCGCGATACTCGCAGACTGGCGCTATGGCTTGGCCTATGGCTGCACGGGGCTCGCCCTGGGGCTACCCCGCCGCCGCCGTCATCACTTGCTAGCGCCAGGCTTCGCCCTGATCACGTCCGCGTTTGTCATCGGGATCAGCCTGATGGTCACCTGGAATGTCAGTCTCGGTTGGCCGATTTGGGACGGGGGCGAAGCCGAGCCTGCGTGGCACCTCTTCCCCAATGTGTTGCGCTGGATGATCCTGCTCTCCCCCGTGGTGATGACCTTGCTCGTGTGGTCGCTGATGCGCTACCTACCCCGCTGGCGCGGCTGGAGTGCGGATGAGTTGCTGCTGCCCACCTTCATGCTGCCTTTTGCCCTGCTCGACTTCGGCTGGGGGCCGCGCGAGCACTGGCCGCACACGGGCTTCATCCTTTGGCTAGCTCCGGCCATGGCACTGCTGGCCGATCAGACATTGGTCGAACTGCGGCTGGAGATGCGGCGAAAAATTCTGCTGCGCAGCGGGGCGATCTTCATCGCAGGCTTGCAGAGCATGGTGCTGATGCGCACCGACATGCTGCGGAGTGTGGGCATCATCTGGCCCTTCCAAAAAGAGGTCGCCGCCGAGCTGGACTACCGGCATTTTCTCTGGGCCGATCCATCCAGTGGCATGAGAGGCTGGGAGCAGAGCGCCGGGGTGCTGAATGGCGTGCTCGCTGGCACTCACCAACCCGATGCACCGAAGTGGTTCATCATCGCTCGTGATTGGCCGCTGGCTGTAGGCTTGGAATGGTCTCTGCCTGCTGCTGCACCGCTTCTACAACCCAACCCGCAGCATCCGCGCGTGCATGTCATTCAGACGCCTGAACGCACCAGCCCCCACGCCCTACTGCCGCGCTACGATGAACTGCGCGATGCCCAAAGCGCCTTCGCAGGGCGCAACGCTCTCTATGTCACCGATGCTGCAGCCATGCGCCCGCCAGCCGAAATCCGCAGTAGCTTCGAGCGCACAGAGGCCCTCAGCCACGCACGCCTGATGCATGGCGGCCAAGAGGTGCGCACGATCAAAATCTTTGCTTGCTACGGCTACAAGCCCCCCGATTTGTGACGGCTCCTGCCATGCCTGATTCCCCCGCCATTTCCGTCGTCGTCCCTCTCTACAATGAAGAAGACAATGTCGTCGCCATGCAGGCCGAACTCGCCACTGCCCTCGAAGGCCTGGACTATGAGATTGTGCTCATAGATGACGGCTCCAAAGACGCCACCGTGTCGCGCGTGCAAGCCAGCGACCGGGTGAAGTTGCTCTGCTTCGAGAAGAATGCGGGCCAAAGCGCAGCCATGCACGCCGGCATTCATGCGGCTCGCGGCGCGGTGATCGTGACCATTGACGGCGATTTGCAGAACGATCCAAAGGACATCCCTGCGCTGGTGCAGAAGCTCGACGAGGGCTTCGATCTAGCCTGCGGCTATCGCGCCAAGCGCAAGGACACCACCTTCAAACGCCTGCAAAGCCGCATCGCCAACTTCGTTCGCAGCCGCTTCGTTGGTGATGGCGTGCGCGACACCGGCTGCACGCTGAAAGCTATGCGCCGCGAATGCCGCGAGGCCCTACTGCCGTTCAATGGCATGCACCGCTTCATCCCAGCGTTGATCGCCAACATGGGCTGGCGCGTGACCGAGATGCCCGTCAACCATCGCCCCCGCGTGGCTGGCGTCAGCAAGTATGGCTTCGGCAACCGCGCCCTGCGTGCCACCATGGATATGTTCGGTGTGCGCTGGCTGAACTCGCGGCGTGTGCCTTACAAGGTGAAGTAAAGTGGCTCGCGCCCTGTCGTAGAGAAAGGACGCCTCATCACCCAAAACCAAGACTCTGCAATGCAGGCGGACCGGCGGACAAGATGTCCGCCGCTCCAATGACAGACGGAGCTTCCTTACTCTGCGCTTCCGGCAGGTGATGTCTGCACTTCGGCTGTAACGACCTCGGCAGTCTCCACCGCCTCAACGATCTCCTCTTCAGAAGCCACGAGCGCCACGTCCTGGATGACCTCGGTTTCACGAAGATCCATGAGCTTCACGCCTTGGGCGTTGCGTCCGGTTTCGCGGATGCCCTTTTCGCCCCCAGCGCGAATGCGCACGGACTGGCCCTTGCTGGTCATCAGCATCAGCTCATCGCTTTCATGCACGGCAAGTGCCGCGACGAGCTTGCCGGTTTTCTCGGTGACGTTCATCGTGATCACGCCCTTGGTGCCGCGATTGGTCATGCGGTATTCGGCGAATGGCGTGCGTTTGCCGAGTCCCTTCTCACTGACCACCAGCATCATGGTATCAGGTTCGTTGGTGACACAGGCAACCAAGTAGTCATCGGCATCCAGCATAACCCCGCGAACGCCGGCAGTGTTGCGGCCAATCGGGCGCAGGTTCGGCGATTCAGCATCGTCGCCTGTTTCGTGGAAGCGAACGCACATGCCTTCATGCGTGATGAGCAGCACTTCCTTGGTGCCATCGGTTAGCACGACATCCACGAGGTCATTGCCTTCATCCAGCTTGATCGCGATGATGCCGTCCTTGCGGTAGTTCTTGAACTCTTCGAGCGCGGTCTTCTTCACCGTACCGTCCTTGGTAGCGAAGAGCACATACTTATCAGGAGCCCACATCGCATCGTCTTCGGCACCCTGCGCTTTCAGGATCAGCACACTGGCGATCTTTTCTTCGGGACGAAGATTGAGCACGTTCTTGATGCTGCGGCCTTTACCCGTGCGCGGCGCTTGCGGCAGCTGATACACGCGCTCGACATACATGCGGCCTGTGTTGGTGAAGAAGAGCAAGAAGTCATGCAGTTGCGCGCTGAAGAGATGCTCGACGAAGTCGTTCTTGTCCTCGTCGCTCTGCGCCTCACGCGTCTCCATGCCTTTCAATCCCTTGCCGCCGCGTGCTTGTAGGCGGAACTCTGCTGTCGGTGTGCGCTTGATGCTGCCGAGGTGCGTCATCGTGACGATGGTCGCCTCATTCGGGATCAGGTCGACGCTATCGATGTCGTTTGAGTTCGCCTCAATGCGAGTGAGACGTGCCGATGCGTGCTTGGCCTTGATGGCTTGCAACTCGTCCTTGATGATGGTGAGCACGCGCTGCTCGTTGGCAAGAATATCAAGGAGGTCCTTGATCGTAGAGAGCACGCTGTCGTATTCGGCCTTCACCTTGTCACGCTCCATGCCTGTGAGCTGATAGAGGCGCAGTTCTAGGATGTCATCGACTTGCTTGTCAGTGAACACATAGCGTCCGCCTTGAATACTTGGCTGATTGCGAATGAGAATGCCAAGCCCTTCAGCGGTCGCCGTTGGGAAGGTGTAAGCCTTGAGGCCAGCACGCGCTTCATCGCGGTTCTTGCTGTCGCGAATGATCTTGATAAAGTCGTCCAGGTGCCCTAGCGCGAGCAAGAAGGCTTCGAGCTTCTCGGCCTGCACCTCGGCTTTGCTGAGCAGGAACTTCGTGCGGCGAATGATGACCTCGCGGCGGTGCTCGATGTAGCAACCAATCGCGTCCTTCATGCTGAAGACGCGAGGCCGGGCGCGGTCGATGGCCAGCATATGAATGCTGAACGACGTCTCAAGTTCGGTGTGCTTGTAGAGGTTGTTCAGCACCACTTGGGCGCGGGCGTCCTTCTTCAAATCAACGACCAAGCGCGAGTTTTCGTCCGACTCATTTCGGATGCCGCTGATCTCGGGAATGATCTTCTCGTTCGCGAGCAGCGCGATCTTCTTCTCAAGCTCCGCACGATTCACATTGAACGGGATCTCGGTGATCACGATCTGCTCGCGATTGCCGTTCTCGACAATGTCTGCCACACCGCGAATGCGCACCGAGCCGTGCCCGGTTTCCATGTATTCGCGAATGCCCGCTGTGCCGTGAATGACGCATCCGGTGGGGAAGTCAGGCCCCTTGATGTGGGTCATTAGCTCAGCGGTGGTAATCGCCGGATTATCAATCTGAGCACAGACTGCATCAACAACTTCGCCAAGATTATGTGGCGGCATGTTGGTGGCCATACCGACCGCAATGCCTGTGCCACCATTGACGAGGAGGTTCGGGAAGGCCGCTGGGAAGACCTTTGGCTCCATCAGGCGCTCATCGTAGTTGGGCGTGAAATCGACCGTGTCCTTCTCCATGTCCTGCATGAGCGTGCCACCGAGATGCGTCATGCGCGCCTCCGTGTAACGCATGGCTGCTGGCGGATCTCCTTCCACCGAACCGAAGTTCCCTTGCGGATCAATCAAGGTCTCGCGCATCGCCCATTCCTGGCCCATGTGAACCAGCGTCGGGTAGATGACCGCTTCACCATGCGGATGGTAGTTACCGGAGGTGTCACCCGCGATCTTGGCGCACTTCACATGCTTCTTCGGCGGATACAGCGACAGCTCATGCATCGCATACAAAATGCGCCGCTGAGAAGGCTTCAATCCATCGCGCACATCAGGCAGCGCACGAGAAATGATGACCGACATCGAGTAGTCGAGGAACGAATTTTTGACTTCGTCAGCGACGGAGATGGGGCGTGTGTTGGTCTCTTGCATGAGTGTTTGGGCGAAAGTCTAAGATTGGACGGCTTGATTGAGATTGGCGAGGATGAGATCACGGGTGCTGTCATCGGGCGCATGGCCCCGAATGAAAGCTTCCACTTCATCGAACTTGTAGGCACCGCTGGACAAGCCCTCACGCATGAAATCAAGGTCCTTGATGCGCCCGGCTTCCAGCTTGTTATAAGCTAGGTCGAGGGGGTGCAGAACAATGGCGGTGATGTCGTCGATCTCGATTCGAATCGCACGCTCACGCCAAGAGGGCGGTTGAGTCACGAGGGTCCATTCGCCAACTCTCTGCACATAGAAACCGTGCTGGGCGAAGAAATCCGAATGAAGGCCCAGCGACTGATCGGCCACCGCCCAAGCCGCGACCTTAGCTTCATCAGGTGGTGGGAAGAGATCAATATCTTCCGTTGACCGCAACAGAGGGCCAGTGGCGGGCATCGAAGCGGATAACGAACCCCGTCCGACCACCACAAATTCCTTTTCCCCATAGGCCTTCGATGCAGCGCGAATAGCTGCGCAGAATTCATCGAACCCAAGAGAATGTCGCTCAGTCATCATTGCATCAAGCCTCCGCTGGTCCGAAGTATGGTGGGCTCTCCCGAAGTGGACGTGTGTCCTCCGAGTTGTCGCGCAGAATAGCGGCAACCT
>CAXNNN010000153.1:0-7579 GCA_964203095.1 Verrucomicrobiaceae bacterium
CGCCCATCTCGACAGCGACTTGCCGCTGGTCGTGTGGTGGCAGGGCGAGCTGACCGACCGCTTGGACGAGCGCTTCCTCAGTGTCATCGACGGCCTGATCGTGGACAGCAGCCAGTGGTCGCAGCCCGGGCCGTCCTTGCATCGCTTATTCAATGCACGGGCGGGCCGCACCTCCCGTTTTCATCTGACGGACCTCGCCTGGATGCGCAGCCACTCCATGCGCACTTCACTCGCCAATGCCTGCCAGGATGCTGTGATGCTCGCTAGCCTGCCGCGGATGAATCGGCTCAGCATCACCCATGGTGCCGGGCACCGAATGAGTGCGATGATGTTCGCCGCCTGGGTCGGCACGCAGCTCAAGGCCATGCTGGGCGAGGGGATGGTGCTCGAGCGCAAAGACGGCGTGACTATTCAGGTCGAGGTGCACGAGGGCTCCGCTACCTGCCCTCTGCAAGCCCTGGAGCTGTCGGGCAACGGCTCCGTCATCGCGATCAAGCGTGAGCCCTTTTCAGCCTTTGTCCATGTGACCCTGAAGCACCCCCAGCGCGAGAGCGAAACGGTGCAACCCGCCGATTGCACTAGCGACGCGGAACTGATCAGCGAGCAGCTTAGCCGTCTAGGCGGCAGCACGCGCTACTTCGAGATCAAGCCGCTGTTGTTGCAGATGCTGGAGGCGTGAGGTGCTGCGAAGTCTTTTCCCTCACCCCTTCCCCTCTCCCGCAAGCGGGCGAGGGCGAACACGCTGAGAACCCTCACAGTCCAAAGTCGTAACGATGCAGACGAATGCGAGGACTTGGTTTCGTTACCGTGTTTCCAAATGACATCGCCGTGTTCGCCCTCACCCATGAAATGGGAGAGGGAAGGTGTGAGGACAGAGCGACGAACACGCGCCAACTCTCCGTCACAGGGACGACGCGATCTTCTCCATCCACATCTTCGCCTTGGAGGCAAAGGGTGTGTTTTCATCTGCGTAGAGGATACCGCGCGAGACATTGACCAGCATCGGGGCATTGCGCTTGCTGCCTTTGAGAGCGTCCAAATCACCGCCTTGTGCGCCTAGGCCTGGAACAAGCAAGGGCACGTCAGGGATGCGCTTGAGCACGTCTTTAGAGGCATTCGTCAAGCCCACCACCATGCCGACTTGCGGGCTGGCACTGGTCATGTCGGCCACGATCTCGTAGACATGTTTGCGGCCCGCTTTTTTCAGTTCGATGTCCACCGCCCCAGGGTTCGACGTCACGCCGAGCAGGTAGAGGCCCTTGTCCTTGTATTTCAAAAACGGCTCCAGTGTGTCGCGGCCCATGTAAGGGTTCAGCGTGACGGCGTCGACGTCGAATTCTTCGAAGCAGGCCTTCGCGTAGTAGGCTTGGGTCTCGCCGATGTCGCCACGCTTCACGTCGAAAATGATGGGGATGTCTTTGGGGATCTCCTTCAGCACCTGCTGCAGCATCCTCATGCCTTGCCAGCCCAGCGCCTCGAAGTAGGCCGAGTTGGGTTTGAAGGCTGCCGCGTAGGCCGCTGTTTCCTCAATCACCTGAATGATCCAGCGCTTGGTTGTTTCATCGGCGGCCTTGGCACGCACGTCGAGACCGACACAAAGATTGGAACCAGTGGCAGCGATACGGAGGGCTAGTTTTTGACGAAAAGGCATGAAATTCCTCAACTTTCGATAAAGCATAACATTGTCTATGCAACTACGCCGTTTTTGTGACTGGGTTTATTGGGGTATGTTGGAGTATTTTTGAGGGGGGTCGTGAGGTTGTTTTGCGGCAGTTGACGTCGCGGCTGCCACGGGCCAAACGTGACCATGAATCAATCCTCCAGCACGTCACCCGTCGTTGGCATCATCATGGGTTCCAGCTCTGACTGGCCAACCATGGAGCACGCCGCCAAGGTGCTGGCAGACTTCGGCGTGCCCTTTGAGAAGAAAGTGGTGAGCGCCCACCGCACCCCGGAGCTGCTCTATGATTACGCAAAGAGCGCGGAGTCACGCGGGCTGCACTGCATCATCGCAGGCGCAGGTGGTGCTGCGCATCTGCCCGGCATGGCCGCCAGCATGACAACGGTTCCTGTGCTTGGCGTCCCTGTGCAAAGCCGCGCACTCAGCGGCATGGACTCGCTGTATTCCATCGTGCAAATGCCCGGCGGTATTCCTGTCGCCACCTTCGCGATTGGAAATGCCGGCGCGATCAATGCCGGCCTCTTCGCCGTAGCCATGCTCGCCCGTCACGACGCTGCCCTTGCCGAAAAACTGACTGCCTTCCGCGAGCGCCAGAAGCAGAAGGTGCTGGAGAGCCAGGGCGAATTGGAAACCAAGCCCGTCGCTGGATGAGCGGAAGTCATAAGTCGTTAGTGCGAAGTCCTGACTTCTCCCTTCACCAACGTTTTTGCACCAAATACCAATGACTGACTTCTAGTTATTGATGACCCCTCTCCTCCCTCCTTCCACCATCGGCGTCCTTGGCGGCGGCCAGCTTGGGCGCATGTTGGCGCTGGAAGCTCGGCGTGCGGGCTATCGCGTGATCATTTTCACGGATGAAGCCAGTGGCTGCCCTGCTGGGCAGATCGCCGATGTGGAAATCAATGCGCGCTACGATGACACAGAGGCGCTGGACCGCTTCCTGGCGCAGGTCGATGTCGTCACTGCTGAGTTTGAAAACATCCCCGATGCGTGCCTGCAAGCGGTCGAGGCCGTGAAGCCGCTGCGCCCCAGTCGCAAGGCCATCTACACCACGCAGCATCGCGAGCGCGAGAAGCTTTTTCTTCGCGATCAAGGCATCGCGTGTGCCGAGTTCCGCATCATTGAAGATTTTGCGGGTTTGAAGAAGGCGGTTAGCGAACTGGGCTGCCCTTGCGTGATCAAGACCGCTGCCTTTGGCTATGACGGCAAAGGCCAAGCGAAGGTGAATGCGGAAACGGACCTCGCCGCCGCATGGAAGGCATTTGAGGGCCATCATGCCGTGGTCGAGCAGTGGGTGCCGTTTGTCTGCGAGGTGTCGGTCGTCGGTGCGCGCGATGTCGCGGGCAGCACCGCCGTGCATGGCTGCATCGAAAACTTGCACGAGCAGCACATCCTGGACCTGAGCATTGCCCCTGCGCGTGTGTCCCCCGAGATCACCGCTCAAGCCCTGGCCCTGTGGCAAGCCGTGGCCGAGGGCCTAGATTACGTCGGCACAATGGCGGTGGAAATGTTCGTCACGGCAGACGGCAAAGTCTTGGTCAACGAGATCGCGCCGCGCCCGCACAACAGTGGCCATCACACGATTGATGCCTGCCTAACAAGCCAGTTTGGACAACAACTGCGCGCCGTTTGTGGTCTGCCTTTGGGCGATGGCACGCAGCACACGCCGGTGGTCCTGGTCAATTTGCTTGGCGATGTCTGGCCTGATGAAACCGTTCATCCTGACTGGTCGCCTGTGCTCACGCATCCTCGCGCCAAGCTTCATTTGTATGGCAAGCAGCTCGCCAAGCTGCGCCGCAAGATGGGCCACTTCACCGTGCTCGCAGACACGATTGAGAAAGCCGTGCACCAGGCGCAGGCGATCAAGCGTGAGCTGATGAAGACCGCGAGAGGCTAAGGCAGACCCCACGGCGCACGCAGCGCGGCATAGTCCGCCTTCGGCAGCAGCACATAGTGCGGCGAGGCGGTCGGGTCGAGCCAGCGGATCATGGCTTCCAGATTCTCCACGGCCATCGTCGTGCAGCCTGCGCTGGGCTTCGTGGGTCCCCGGCGCACATGGAAAAAGATCGCGCTGCCGTAGCCTGGAGCAGCCGGCGCTGGATTGTGGCGAATCTCCAGCATCCACTTGTAAGCGGAGTCGCCCAACCTCATGCGCTGCTTCTCAAACCAGGGCGGAATATTGCGCGGGTCCACGCGGACGTGCTGGTTGTAATTAGGGCTCTGGGAGTCGTCGATGAAGGCGTCATACGGCCCGACCTGCGTGTATGGCCAGCGCGTGCCACGCGGCGGGCTGGCTGCATAGCCAAAGAGCTTGCCGAGCTGGAACACACCCGCTGGGGCCTTCCAGTCCTTCTCCACCTTCCAGGGGATACCATTGCTGGGCGGCGGGAAAACACCGCGTCCCCAAGCTAACCCGGAACGCCCGAGCAGGACAGGCACTGGATTATTGAATAAAGGCTGCCACCCCGCGCGACCGGAGGCCCGCCGGTAGCACTGCAAAATGGCCGTGGTGGAATCCCAGCCTGCACTTTGGGCGACGATGATTTGTCGGACCGAAGTATCGAGTTGAGCTTGGGCTGAGTGGGCCCCCAGACCCAATGCCACAAGGCCTAGACCGGTTATCAACAGGGTTTTCATGAGGGTGCTTGTAGCGTTCTGTATACAGTCGACTCGGGTCTTTTTGTGTCAGCTTCGACTTTTTGTTTGCATCTGATTTCGATTTTTCGCAGCATACACGCATCAGCCCTGTCGGAAAAATAGCGGCTTCAGGTTTTGGGGGTTTTTTTCCTGAATGTCCGTTCCGACAGGGTTGTTTTGTTTTTTTGGCTCATGTGCACCGGGGCGATCCCCTCCCTGGTGCAAGAAGCCTCGCCGCCCCCCGTATCGCCCTGTACACATGCGACGCTTCCAGCACCTTGTTCTCCTTTGCCTTGGGCTGTCCACGCTGAATGGACACGCCGCGAGCAAGCTCGATTTCAATCGCGACATCCGCCCGATCCTCTCGGACAACTGCTTCTCCTGCCACGGCATTGACGCGAAGCATCGGAAAGCCGACCTGCGTCTGGACGTGCCTGAGGGTGCCTTCACCAAAAACAAGGAAGGCGTGCAAGCCATCGTTCCCGGCAAGGCGGAGGCGAGTTCCATCATCGAGCGAATTCTTTCCACGGACGAAGACGAAGTCATGCCGCCGCCTGACTCGCACAAGAAGCTCAAGCCTGCGCAGATCGAAACCTTGAAACGCTGGATCAATGAAGGCGCTGGCTATCAGAAGCACTGGGCCTTCGAGCCGCCTGTGAAGTTGCCGGTTCCTGGTTCCCTGTTCTCGGTTCAGGCGACTCAGAAAACAAGCCAACCAGAAACCGGGAACCCTGAACCAGGAACCGCGATCGATGCCTTCCTCTCTGCCGAACTTAGCAAGCACGACCTCACGTTCTCGCCCGAGGCCAAGCCGCATGAATTCATTCGCCGCGTCACGCTCGACCTCACGGGCCTGCCGCCCACGCCACAAGAGGTCGATGACTTCATCTCTGCCTCACTAAACACTCCGCAATTAGCACTGAGCGCACTAGTCGACCGTCTGCTCCGCAGCCCGCGCTACGGCGAGCACATGGCGCGCTACTGGCTCGATGCCGCTCGCTATGGCGACACCCACGGGCTGCACTTGGACAACGAGCGCAGCATGTGGCCGTATCGCGATTGGGTGGTGAAGGCCTTCAATGACAACCTACCCTTCGATGACTTCACGGTCTGGCAGCTCGCGGGTGATCTGCTGCCGAATGCTACCCAGGAACAGCTCATGGCCTCCGGCTTCAACCGCTGCAACGTCACCACCAGCGAAGGCGGCAGCATCAATGAAGAATGGATTCATCGTTACGCCGTGGATCGCACGGACACCACCGTCAGCGTTTTCATGGGCCTGACCGCTGGCTGCGCCGTGTGCCACGATCACAAGTATGATCCGATATCGCAGAAGGAATTCTATTCGCTGTATGCCTTCTTCAACAGCACGGCCGACCCGGCGATGGATGGCAACATCCTGCTCACACAACCGATCCTGCGCCTGAGCACCCCCGAGCAGAAGAAGCAGCTCGTGGACTTCGATCAAGCCATCACCGCCAAGCAAGCGAGCATCCGCGACGCCATTGCGAAGCTGAACTACATTGACCCTGCGACGGTGCAACCACCGCCGCCCGTCCAGACCAGCGAGATCGTTTGGTTTGAGGACAATTTCCCGGTCAACGCGAAGGTCGATGTCGCGGGCGAGCCGACCAACATTGTCGACAAAGCGCAAGGCCCGGTCTTCAGCGGTGAGAAGTCGCTCAAGCGCAAGGCCACAGGTGTCGCCCAGGACTTCTTTGCGGGCGGTGCGAGCTTTGACATTCCGCCCAACGGCAAATTCACCGTGCAGTGCTACATCGATCCTGCTGACCAGCCGAAGTCCGTGATGATCCAGTTCCATGTCGGCGGTTGGAATCATCGTGCCGTGTGGGGCGAAGAAGGCGCCATTCCCTTTGGTCAAGTGCGCACCACCGAGCGCGTGGTGATTGGCAAGCTGCCTGATGCTGGGGCTTGGCAGAAGCTAGAGTTCACGGCTGACAAAGTCGGCCTCAAGCCCGGCATGAAGGTCACCGGCTATGCCTTCACACAATTCGGCGGCACGGTGCATTGGGATCACCTCAGCCTCAGTTCGCGCGTCGATCCTGCGAAGGACCCGCAGTGGTCGTGGAGCAAGTGGGTGGAAAAAAATCAGGGCAAGCGCGTGGCCGAGTTGCCACAAGATCTGCAAACACTGGTGCGGGGCAAGAAAGCCACTGAGTGGCCCGCTGCCGATGCGAAGCGCCTGAAGGACTGGTGGTTTGAAAATGACTACCAAGGCGCCCGTAGCATCGTCGATGGAGCACGCGCGGAGAAACTGGCCATCGAAGCGAAGAAAAAGGGTTTAGAAGATGTGATTCCCGCCACCTTCGTCATGGCCGACTTGCCTGCGAAACGCGATGCCTTCATCATGCTGCGCGGCCAATACGACAAGCCTGGGGACAAGGTCACGCGCAGCACGCCCGCTGTCTTCCCACCGTTGCCAAAGCAGGCCGACTACACACGCCTTGATCTCGCCAAATGGCTCGTCTCGCCGCAGCATCCGCTCACAGCACGCGTGGCGGTGAACCGGCTCTGGCAGCAGTTCTTCGGCATCGGCTTGGTGAAGACCAGCAACGACTTTGGCTCGCAGGGCGAACCGCCAAGCCATCCAGAACTGCTCGACTGGCTGGCGGTGGATTTCCGCGAGCACGGCTGGGACATGAAGCGCTTCGTGAAGATGATCGTCATGTCGAAGGCCTATCGGCAAAGCGGAAAGAACTCCGGGCTGGAAATTGACCCGCAGAACCGGTTGCTCTCACATTTCTCCCGTCATCGTCTGGATGCCGAAGTGCTGCGCGATCAGGCGTTGTACGTTTCCAGTCTGCTCAATCCCAAAATGGGAGGCAAGGGAGTGAAGCCCTATCAGCCGGACAACATCTGGGAACCTGTCGCCTACACCGGCAGCAACACGCGCAGCTACATTCGCGACAACGGCGCGGACCTGTATCGCCGCAGCCTCTACACCTTTTACAAGCGCACCGCCCCGCCGCCGAGCATGACCACCTTCGACGCGCCGAGCCGTGAGCAAGCCTGCACGCGCCGCGAGATCAGCAACACGCCCATGCAGGCGCTGAACCTGATGAACGACATCCAGCACGTCGAAGCCGCGCGCAACTTCGCCCAACGCATCCTCACGCAGGGCGGCACCACCTTCGATGCGCGTCTGAACTTCGCCTTCCGCCAAGTCGTTGCCCGCTATCCCACCGCGCAGGAGGCCGCGATCATCGAGCAAACGCTGGCGAAACACAGCGCCCGCTATCA
>CAXNNN010000154.1:0-7568 GCA_964203095.1 Verrucomicrobiaceae bacterium
CTCGATGACGTCGTTCTCTTCGTATTCGTTGTAGTGGCCGAGCTTGATACCGCACTCCAGGCCATTGCGGACCTCGCCAACATCGTCTTTGAAGCGCTTGAGCGTGTCCACATTGCCATCGTAAACGGCCTGACCACCACGGAGCACGCGGGCGCGGGCCTTGCGGTCGATACGGCCGTCGGTGACCTGACAGCCTGCGACGGTGCCGCGGCTGAGGTCGAAGACCATCTTCACCTTGGCATGGCCGATGACCTTCTCGCGGGTGAGCGGGTCGAGCATGCCGAGCATGGACTCCTTCACCTGGTCGATGAGTTCGTAGATGATGGAGTAGAGCTTCACCTGAACGCCTTCGCGCTTGCTGAGGACGAGGGCCTTGTTTTCGACCTTGGTATTGAAACCAATGACCACCGCGTCGGAAGCCGAAGCGAGGAGGATGTCGGACTCGGAGATGGCTCCTGGCTCGGCGTGGAGTAGCTCCAGCTTGATCTTGTCGGACTTGATGTCCGTGAGGCACTTGGAAATGGCTTCGATGGATCCCTGCACGTCGCCTTTGAGCACGACCTTGAGAGACTTCTTGCCGCCTTCTTCGATGCTGGCGAAGAGGCTTTCCAGCGTGCTGCGACGCGGGGCGTGCAGCTTCTTCTGGCGCAGCTCTTCCTGGCGCTCCTCGCTGAGCTTTTTTACGGCGCGCTCGTTGTCCATGACGACGACTTCGTCGCCGACGTGCGGCATATCGCTGAAGCCGATTAGCTCGATCGGCATCCCTGGCAGCACGGCTGGGATTTGCTCGCCGCGGTCATTGACCAAGGCGCGGACCTTACCCCAATGCGGGCCGCAGATGAAGGGTTGGCCCGGCTTCAGGGTGCCTTGGTTGACGATCACGGTTGCGACCGGTCCTTTGCCTGACTGCATAGACGACTCGATGACGCGAGCACGAGCGGGCGCTTTGGGATTGGCACGCAGTTCGAGCACTTCTGCCTGCAAGGACATGGTGTCGAGAAGGTTCTCCAGGCCGATGCCCTTGGTCGCGGAGACTTCCATGACTTCGATCTCACCACCCCAATCGACCGGTGCGAGACCGATGTCTTGGAGCTGACCCTTCACACGCATGATGTTTGCGGTGGGCAGGTCGCATTTGTTAATGGCCACCATCAGCTGAACATTCGCGGCCTTGGCGTGACTGAGCGCTTCACGCGTTTGTGGCATGATGCCGTCATCGGCGGCGATGATGAGCACGACGATGTCGGTGACATTGGCACCACGGGCACGCATGGCGGAGAAAGCGGCGTGGCCAGGGGTGTCGATAAAGGTGATCGGCTTGCCGTGATGAAAGATGCTGTAAGCACCGATGTGCTGGGTGATGCCACCGGCTTCACCGACGGTGACGCTGGTCTTGCGCAGGGCATCCAGAAGGGAGGTCTTGCCATGGTCAACGTGGCCCATGAACGTGATGATCGGAGCGCGCAGCTCCATGACATCCGCTGGCTGGTCCGCCACCTCTTCCTTGACTGGCTCAACGAAGACTTCCTCGACCTTGTGTACGCCGCCGCCCTTCTCGCGCTTATCACGCTCGAGCTTCCAGCCGTGCTTTTCGCAGACCTTCTCAGCGATTTCGAGTTCGATCACCTTGTCAGCAGTCGCAAAGACCTTGAAGGCGATGAGGTCGCCGATGAGCTTGAACACCTTGACGCCCATCTTTTCTGCCAAGTCCTTGACGATGATGGGGGGCTTCAGGTGCAGGACCTTTTCATCGCTTTCGTTCTCCTCAATGGTAGCCGCAGCCACTGGCTGCGCGACAGGCGGTGGGGGAGGTGCCGGCGGCGGGGTCGGCACGTTCAGCATGGAGATCGGGCGCAGCTGGGCACTCGCTTGAGCAGTGGTCTGCTCGCGGCGCTTGGGCTTGTCTTCCTCGTCGAAGATGGACAGCGCGGCACTTTTTCGGTCCGCAATCGTGGGTTTGGCTGGCTCGTCAGGCGTGGTCTCTACTTTCCTCGCAGGCTCGATCTTGGTCTTGCCCAAAGGTTTCATGGCCGACCCCTCTCTCAGCGCACCCGTGCGCTTTGGCTTTTCGTCCTTCTCATCGATCAGCGACATCACCTTTCGCGGCGCTGCCTTCTTGGCGGCGGAGGCTTTATCCTTCCCGGGTTCTTCGGGAGTGGGGTCTTTGGCCGATGTGGAGCGTGGAGGCATGTGGTCTTGTGGAGGGGCTGGGCGCAGGCGGGTGAAGTGAAGTCAGGCTAAGAGGAAATCAACGCGGGAACTAGTCGCCTTGGCCCAGGCGCTGCGCCTTGGCGTAGATGCGTTCGGCAAGCTCGCGGTCGCCACCGAGGATGTCGGTGAGGTCATCCGCGTCGGCTTGGGCATAGTTCGCGAGGTCTCCCAGGCCGCCCTCAGTGAGGCGGTGGGCGATTTCTTCGGTGATACCGAAGGCTTCGACCAAGTGTGAGCTGGCGCTGCCGATCTGAGCGGCAAAGGCTTGCTCAGCACTGACATCTCGCTCGATGGTCAGTTCCATGCCGACCAGACGCGAGGTCAGGCGGGCATTCTGGCCACGACGACCGATGGCCTTGGACAGGTCCTCCTCGGACACGGTCAGGTGAGCAGACTTTTTGTCTGGGGAGACCTTGATGGAGAGCAGCTTGATCGGCTTCAATGCCTCGCGAATGAACTCCGCGTGGTCGGAAGACCAGCGAATGATATCAACTTTTTCGTTGTTCAGTTCGCGCACGATGTTCTTCACGCGAGCCCCACGCAAACCGACGCACGCGCCGACTGGGTCCACTTTGTCATCGGCGCTGTGCACGGCGACCTTGGTGCGGTAGCCGGCTTCGCGCGAGATGCTGACGATTTCCACGGTGCGGTCGCCGATTTCGCTCACTTCAAACTCAAATAGGCGGCGAACGAAGTTCGGGTGCGCGCGGCTGAGGACGATCTCAGGTCCACGGGAGCCATCCTTTTCGACGGCCTTCACATAGAAGCGCATCCGGTCGCCGGGCGTGTAGTCCTCGGTCGATACGCGCTCTTTGAACATCATGACGCCTTCAAACTTGCCAAGGTCGACAATGACGTCGCTTTTGTCGAAGCGACGCACCACGCCGCTGACGACATCGCCCGTGCGATCTTTGAATTCTTCGTAGAGGTTTTCTTTCTCCGCCTGACGGAGACGCTGCAGCATGGTTTGCTTCGCCGTTTGGGCAGCGATACGGCCCATCACTTGGGGCGGGATCTCAACCTCGATCTCATCGCCGAGCTGTGCTTCGGGCTTGTTTTTGCGCGCCGCCTTGATGTTGATCTGCTCGAAAGCATTTTCCACTTTCTCGACGGCGATGAGCTTTGCCGATGCGCGGATCGTGCCCTTGTCAGGGTCGATGTGAATGGTCAGCTCGCGTGCTGGTCCGATACTTTTCTTGGAGGCGGCGAGCAGTGCCTGGCTCAGAGCCTCGACCATCTTGGCAGGTTCGATCCCTTTTTCTTTCTGATAGTATTCGAAGAGGGCTTTGAGTTCGGAAATCATGGCGCGGGCGGAAGAAAAACATTCGGCTCCACCCCCGCAGACACAAAAGGGTGAGGCAATGGCCACACCCTCAAGCGATCAACGGGTTCCCCAGCGATTAAACCGGAGGATGGAAAGCGTGGAGATTAATGCCGCGAAGCCATTCGGCAAGCAAAATTCCATTGACAGTGGCAAGGAATTTCTCGATACGCGATGGTAGGAACTTAGTCCGCACCATCCGATTGTTGCCTTGCCGACAGGAGCGGCGAGGGGCCTCAATGGCGGTCGCTTTTCTTGTGCAGTCGGTCCATAGTCGAGCCCGAGTAGCTGCTGCCGATGGGTTTGTAGCCCTGAGGAACCGACGGTGCAGGGCTTTTGATTGGTGTGCCACTGCTTGACCCGCCCGAACCGCTGAGCTTGCCCCAGAGAGTGATGATACAGCTGTCACCATACAGCTCCTGAGCCTCCTGAGCCCGCGTTTTCTTGCCAGGTAGGGCTGAGTATTCTGCGGGAGCTTCTGCCATCGGCTGTGCCACCGAACCTGTGGCCATGCCTGCGACAGGTGCGCTGCTGGCAACCGCCGGATTGGTCGGCACATAGACGTTCACCCGGCTGGAGGCGGTGCCTGCGTCGCCCAGTGGTTTCGGACCGATCTCGGGGTCGTAGGCGAGGAGCTTCTTCAGATCGTCCGGCAGTTCCGCCAGATCAATCTTGGCAAACCCATCCTGGTGCTGAATGGCGACCTGCCAGGAGTCTAGCTGGCGGATTCGCACGCCAGCGTAGGAGCCCGCGTCAGTCTTAAAGTCAGCCAGCTGCATCCCCGAAGCGCGTCGCTGGATCGCATCGCGATACTTGGTGCGATAGGAGGCATATTCCTTCACCACTATTTCGCCTTGCTTGGCGGTCTCGCGAATGGTTTGCCGGTCGGCGGTGAGGGCGCTGTCCAGCTCCTCCATGGATTCCTGCAGCGCCTTGAACTGATGCTTCAGCGCAAGAACGGTCTTCTTGGTCTGGCTGGCTTCGGCTTTGATCTCTTCCAACTCAGATTGAAGGTCGTCGAGGGCGACGGTTTGCTTCTGGCATCCGGTGGTCAAAGCCAGTAGACACAGGATCAAGAGCGGTGGTGTCAGGTCTCTCATGGTGCTAGAAAGTAAGCGCCCCTAATCACTGCTCACAAGTGAAAATCTCGCTACCCGTGAATGCGCGGCGTGCGGGTTTAACCGAACAGGCTCGTCAGCGGTTGGCCCTTGTCCGCCACGGTGAAGGGCCGCTTGCTGGGGCTGTAAATGATTTGGTCTAGGGGGAGACCGAGCGCGTAGCCGATCGTTGCATTGAAGTCCGGGATCGTGACCTTGTTCTCCGCGACCTCATGGCCGCCTTTGTCGGTCTTGCCATGGATCTGGCCGCCACGAATGCCGCCCCCGGCGAGGATGCTGCTGAAGACCTTCGGGTAGTGGTCGCGGCCTTCGTTCACGTTGATTTTCGGCGTGCGGCCGAACTCCGTGGTCAGCACCACCAGCGTTTCCTCCAGCAGCCCGCGCTTGTCCAGGTCGCCCAGTAGAGCGGCCACAGCTTGGTCAATCTTGGCGCAGTTCTCAGGCACACGGACGAAGTTATCGTTGTGCGTGTCCCAGCCGCCCAGGGTCACTTCCACGAAGCGCACCCCGTGCTCCACCAGTCGGCGGGCCAGCAGGCAGCCTTGGTTGAAGGAGTCGTCGCCATACAGCTCATGCATCGCAGCGGGTTCCTGATTCAGATCAAAGGCGGAGAGGTCCTCGCTCTTCATGATCTTCACCGCATCCTTGTAAATGTCGCCAAAGGCGCGCAGGTCGGTGTAGTCGTATTGGCTGCGGAAGGTGGAGTCCAGCTTCTGCGACAGGCTCAGGCGGTAATCCAGATCGCCCTCGCTCAGGTGGCCGGGGCGGTGGCTGTTTTGCAGACCTCTGCTCGGGTTGCTGATCATCAAGGGGGACACCGAGGCCTCGAAGAAGCCAGCGCCTGGGTGCTTGCTGTCATTGGTCACCACCACACTGGCGGGCAGCGTCGGATTGCTGCGGCCCTGATACTTGGTCAACCACGCGCCCATGCTGGGATGGCGGATGGTGCTCCGCTGCGTGTAGCTGGTGTGCATGAAGTAGTTGCCCTGCGCGTGTGCTCCCTGGGTGGAGGTCAGGGAGTTGATCACCGCCACGTGGTGCATGTGCTGCGAGGTCAGCGGCAGATACTCGCTGATGCGCACACCGTCGGCACTGGTCTTGATCGGCTTCACGGGGCCGGCTTCTTCGGTGCCCTCCTGCGGATTGAAGGTGTCCAGATGGCTCATGCCACCCGACATGTAGAGGTAGATCACATTCCGTGCCGTCGGCACCTGCTTTAGCTTCGAGGCCCCCTCGAAGGCAGCCTGGGCTCGGCCATTCAGGAACAGGGGCGCGGCGGTCACACCGAGACAAGTCTTGGCCGCGCGCAGTACGAAGTCGCGGCGGGACACTTCATCAGCTTTGGCGAGGAGGGCTTTCATGGCGGTCAATCAATCAGAGGGTTACTTCACAAACAGAAACTCGCCCGTGTTGAGCAGGGCATGGACGACATCGGCCTTCGCCAGGTCGCCGCGCTCGGCCATCACCTGCTTCAGCACGTCCTTCTCCTGCGCCGTGGGGTAGCGCGAAAGCAGGCCCAGGTAGATCGCCTCCAGCTTGCCTTCCGTGTTGGGAGCCTTCTCCACTTGTTGGGAGAAGAGCGATGCCGGGCTGATCAGTGCCTCGGCCACCGGGCCATTTAGCAAAGCCAGCGCCTGGGGCACGGCGGCTTCGCGGCTAGCGTTCTCAATCGTCTCGCGGTCACTCTGGCCAAAGGTGCGCAGCATGTGCCCACGTGGGGCTGGGCTAGGCAGGTCGGAGGCACGGGTGGCCCCCGCGATCACGCTGGAGCCCTGCTTCATCTTGGCTTGCGCCTGCTGAAGCAGTTGCTTCGCCTTCTTGCGATCACCGCCCGCTTCGGCGGTGATCTTCTTGATCTCCTCGCGGCTCAGGCTCGCGCGCATCGTTTCCTTCTTGCCTGCCGTGTCCTTGATCTTGGTGCGGTAGTCCTTCTGGAACTCCTTCGCTCCCTCCTCGCCCAGCACGGCGGTGAAGGCATCGCCCTTGCTGGCACTGCGCAACTTGTTCACCTGCTGGCTCAGCGTCTTCGCTTTGTCCTTTTCGCCTGCTTGGCGCGCGGCGTTCATCTGCTCCGTCAGGTCCTTGATCTTCTTCTCCGTCTCGGGATTCGACGCTCCGCCGCCGCTGGCCTTGATGCTGGCCACGATCTCGCGCGGGTCCTTGCTGGCCAGCGTGTCATACAGTTTGCCTAGCGCATCCAGCTTCTTCTCCGCTGCCAGGTTTGGCTCCGCGCCTGCCGCATCCACATTGCCCTTGGTCAGAGTGACCACGCTGTCCCAGATCTGCTCCGACGTCATGCGGCGCATCACCGGGCCGGTGAAGTAAAACGTCTCGCCCAGGGCCACATCTTTTTGACTGGGCATGCGTTGATAAACGTCGCTGTTGAAGATCGCGCGCAGGTAGCTCTTCAGATCGAACTTCTTCTCCACCATCAGCTTCTCCAGGTAGCTCATCAGCTCCGCATTCGACGGCGTGCTGGAGTCCGTCATCTCATCCACCGGCTCGATCAGGCCAATGCCCATCGCCTTCTTCCAAAGGCGGTTCGCGATCACTAGGGCGAAGCGCGGATTCTGCGGAGCCGTCATCCAATCGGCAAAGGCGTCAATGCGCGTCTGGCCTTCTTTCATGACCGCATCCTCGCCGAACATCGTCTTCGCCTGCACCGTCTCGTTGGGCTTCGCATCCTTGTATTGATAGTCGTGCGGCAGCTTCGGCAGCTTGTCTGTCTCGCTGATCGTCGTGTAGCGCAGTACCTTGCTCACCTCCTTCACCGACTCCTGCACCTCCTTCAGGTCCTTGCGCAGTTGCACCGCCTCCGGCGACTTGCGTGCCTTCTTGTCGCCCATCGCGTTCTTGTTGAAGTTCAGGTCATAGCCCTTCTTGCTGTCCATCCCATACGTGAAGGCCGCCATGTGGTA
>CAXNNN010000155.1:0-7552 GCA_964203095.1 Verrucomicrobiaceae bacterium
TCGGCAACGAGATCGAGAAGACCCTCGTCCGCTGGATGGGACCCGAGAAGGTGAAGCGCTTCATCGAGTCGCTCATCGACATCGCCCATGAGGCCGCGCCAGATTGCCTCGTCAGCTACGCCACCTACCCGAGCACCGAGTATCTGATACCCGCGAATGCCGACTTCGTGGCTGTAAACGTCTATCTCGAAGACCGCTCAGTGTTCGAGAAATACCTGCTGCGCCTGCAAAACCTGGCCGGGCACAAGCCATTGGTCATCACCGAGTTCGGCCTGGATGCCGCGCAACACGGCGAGCCCAAGCAAGCCGAGGTCCGCCAGTGGTTTGCGGCAGCCTGCCACCGCAACGGCGTCGCAGGCAGCGTGTGGTTCAGCTTCACCGACGAATGGTTCCGTGGTGGGGAAGAGGTGACGGGGTGGTGCTTTGGGATCGTGGATGCGGGTCGCAAAGCGCGCGCTGCTGCGAAGCCGAGCGCAGAGGTATTTAGTGATCAGTGTTTAGTTTCAGAATCACCAATCACTAATCACCAATCACTCAATACTCCTTCCCTCCGCCTCTCCGTCGTCGTCTGCACCCGCAACGGCAGCGCCACGCTTGGCCCCTGCCTTGCCGCCCTCGGCAGGCAAACCTTCCCGAACCACGAGATCATCGTGATCGACGATGGTTCGACGGACTCCGTCCCGCAGATAGCACAAAGCTTCGACTTCGTGCGCTACCAGCGCCAGGAGCCCTCGGGCCTAAGCGTCGCGCGGAACTTCGGGGCCTCCATCGCCACGGGGGAAATCATTGCCTACACCGACGACGACTGCGTGCCGGACGTGGACTGGCTGCAACAGCTAGCCCTCGCCTTCGATGATCCGCAGTGGATTGCCGCAGGCGGGCCAAACATCCCACCGCCGCCGCGCAATCGCATTGAGGCCATCGTGGCCCACGCACCCGGTGGCCCCTCCCATGTGCTCATCAACGATGAGGAAGCCGAGCACCTGCCGGGCTGCAATCTCGCCATCCGCAAGACCGCGCTCGACCAGATCGGCGGCTTCAACCCGATCTTCGAAACGGCTGGCGATGATGTGGACGTCTGCTGGCGCTTGCGCGACACCGGCGGCAAGCTGCGCTTCTGCCCTGGGGCCTTCGTTTGGCATCATCGGCGCTTCACCGTGCGCGCGTATCTGCGGCAGCAGCGCGGCTACGGCCATGCCGAGGCCCAGCTCATGAAGGTGCATCCGCAGCGCTTCGGTCCGCTCGGCGGTGCGCGTTGGCGCGGCCTGATCTATGGAGAGCCCGGCGCATCCTTGCCCCCGACCGAGGGCAGCATCTTCCACGGCCCGTATGGCACGGGTGCTTTTCAGGTCATTTACAGTAGCGGCACCGCTTTCGGCCTTTGGGACTGGCTTAGCGGCGTGCTCTGGGTGGCGCTCGCCCTGTTTCTGCTAGTGCTGAAGGTGCCGTGGTTAAGCGTGACTCTGGTAGCGATTGCCTGCGTCATGGCCGCGCGCCGCATAAATGGCCACGCTCTGAAATCCTGGCGCGACAAGGCCCTGCTCTGGCTGCTCGCCCTGCTGCAACCCATCGTCCGCGAATGGGCGCGCCTGCTCGGCATGATCAAGCTCGGCGCGCGGCCCAGTTTTCATCCTCACCTGCCCGACATCTTGCCGCCGTCGAGACCGAGAAAGTGGAGCCGACGAGATCGGGAGATTGCGTTTTGGAGCGAGAGCAGCGTGGGCAGGGACAAGCTTCTCCACGAAATACGCGAGATACTCATCCAGCGGCAGTATGTCGTTCGAGATGACGATGGTTGGCGCTGGTTCGATCTGGAGGTCTATCCGCAGGAATACAACTCGGTCAGCATCATCACGGCCACGGAGTATCACGGCTGCGCAAAGATGCTCACTCGTGTGGGTATCAGCTACCGCTATTCACGCGGCTACAATGGTCTATTGCTGCTTTGTTTGCTGCTGAAGTGGCTGCTTCCGCCAGTGCTGAAATTGCTGCCCATGCTCGTGCTGGTGGTCCTTTGGCCGTGGCAGATGTTAACTCATTGGTATCGGGGCAATCGCATGATGGAAGTTATCTCGGAAGCCGCCCAGCGCGCCGGATTGCAGCCTGCAAGGAGGCGGGACATTCCTGTCCCCAAGGTCGGGGGACATTCCTGTCCCCCATGATCAATCACGCTGTCGGGACAGGAATGTCCCGATGCCTTGGCGACAAGAATGTCGCGGCTCCTTCGCTCACAGATACTCCTCGATCGGGATCTTCCCGTTCGACGCGCAGATGAACATGGTGCCGGGCTTGGCCTTGCCGGGTTCTAGGCGGACGGTGCCTCCGCCCTGCTCGACCAGCATCCAACCTGCGGCGATGTCCCACAGGCTGATCTGTTCCTCGACATACGCATCCAAGCGACCGCAGGCGATGTAGGCCATGGCCAGCGCGGCACTGCCCAACATGCGGGTCTTGCGCACGTTGTAGCTGATGCGCTTGTAGCGCTCGAACCCGGCGTCCAGCGACTCCTTGCTCTTGGAGAAGCCGACGGTCACCACGGCGTCCTTCATCTCAGTTCGTGGGCTGCAGGAGATGGGCTGGCCGTTCAGCGTGGGCGCGATGCCTTCGGCCACGGTCCAGGTTTCGTTCTGCATCGGGTCGTGGATGACGCCCAGGATGATCTTCGGGTCGTCGCGACGACGCGCGGCGATGCTGACGCAGAAGTGCGGGATGCCGTAGAAGTAATTCACCGTGCCGTCGATGGGATCGACGATCCACTCGACTGCGCCGCTGCCACCGGTGTCGCCTTCCTCGCCCAGGACGGCATGGTCGGGGAACTGGGAGAGCAGCATCTCGGTGATCAGGGTCTGGCAGCGCACGTCCAGCTCCAACTTGATGTCATACTGCTGCATCTCATTGACGTGCTTGACCTGGCCAAAGTGTTCGCGTTGCAGATTTCCAGCCGCGTGGGCAGCGGCGATGGCGGCGTCGAGGAGGTCTTTCATGGGGCGTGTCGGGCCGCGACCAGAGCCTCTACCTTGAGCAGGATGCAGCGCGCGATCTCCAGCTTGGAGGCTCGGGCGAGGGTGTCGGTCTGACCGTCGGGGTTGCAGAGGGTGACTTCGTTTTCCGCGCTGTCAAACCCGATGCCTGGCTGCGATACGTCGTTGGCCACCAGCAGGTCGCAGCCCTTGCGCTTCAGTTTGCTTTGAGCGTGCTCCATGAGCTTTTCGGTCTCGGCAGCAAAACCGACGAGCACGCCCGTGAACCCGAACACGGACCGCGCCGAGCCCAGGATGTCTGGCGTGCGCTCCAGGTGCAGGGTCAGTTCGTCGTCATGCTTCTTGATCTTCTGCGTGGCGATCTGGCTGGGGCGGTAGTCGGCCACGGCGGCGCTGAAGATGGCGGCGTCGCTGGTGGCGATGTGCTCGCGCACAGCGTCGAACATCTGCTGCGCGGATTCCACGTTGACGAGCTTCACGTTTGCTGGGGCGGTGATGGAAACTGCACCGCTGATCAAGGTCACGTCATGTCCTGCCGTCACGGCTGCTTCGGCCAAGGCATAGCCCATGCGTCCTGAGGAGCGATTGCTGAGGTAGCGCACAGGGTCGATGGCCTCGCGCGTGGGGCCGGCGGTGATGAGGAGGTTCATGGGGCAACCAGCTTTGCCTTCGCGCGCTCGACGATCTCTCCGACATCTGCGAGTCGGCCGACGCCTTCATACCCACACGCCAGCAAACCTTCCGCAGGCTCGATGAACTCATGGCCCCAGGCCTTCAGTGTGGTCACGTTCTGCTGCGTGGCCGGGTGCAGCCACATTTTGCCATTCATCGCCGGAGCGATCAGCACCGGGGCACGCGTGGCCAGTGCAATCGCGGTGAGCGCGTCATTGGCAAACCCATGCGCCATGGAAGCCAGCACGTTCGCCGTCGCGGGGGCGATGAGCAGCAAGTCGGCGCTGTCGGCAAGGTGGATGTGGCCGGGTTGCCAGCCGTTCTTCTCAGCAAAGAGGTCGCTGATCGCTGGACGACGGCTCAGCGTTTGCAGCGTCAGCGGCGTGACGAACTCCAGCGCTTCCTTGGTCAGCACGCAGGTCACCTCATGCCCGAGCTTGGTGAGTTGGCTGGCGATGTCCGCCGATTTGTAGGCGGCGATGGAGCCGGTGATGCCGAGAATGATGCGGGACATGGGTGGGAAGGTCGGGCGTTTGCAGGCCGGTTCAAGTGCTCAGTCTTTACTGATGGGTGGTTAGAGAAGATCCAAACACTCACCCCTAAATACCAAGCACTCCTCTGCCCAAAGTGAACTCGGAGCTTGAAACCCGCTCCCCGCCCCCCATTACTCGCAGCATCTTGAACCCAGTCCTCAACGAACCTGATTCTCCCTTCGACCTCGCGCTGCGGCCGGCGGGCTTCGACGAGTTTCATGGGCAGACCAAGGTGAAGGACCAGCTCATGGTCATGGTGGAGGCGGCGAAGCTCCGCAATGAGCCGCTGGATCATGTGCTGCTGTGCGGTCCGCCCGGCCTCGGCAAGACGACGCTGGCCAATCTGATCGCGAATGCGATGGGCACGAAGCTGCACACGACCAGCGGTCCGCAGATCGAGCGGGCAGGGGATTTGGCGGGTATCTTGACCAATCTGGGTGAGCGCGATCTGATGTTCATCGACGAGATTCATCGTCTGCACGCCAGCATCGAAGAATATCTGTATCCTGCGATCGAGGACTTCCGGCTGGACATCATCATCGACCAAGGGCCGAAGGCGCGGACCATCCGCATCGACCTGCCGCCCTTCACGCTCGTCGGTGCGACGACCCGCGCGGGCATGTTGACCGCGCCCATGCGCAGTCGCTTTGGCATTCCCAACCGGCTCGACTACTACACGGCGGACGAGATTCAGCACATCCTCATGCGCTCCGCGCGGCTGATGAATGTGCCCATGGAAGCCGGTGGCGCGCGGGAGATTGCCCGTCGTTCGCGGGGCACGCCGCGCATTGCGAATCACCTGCTGCGCTGGGTGCGGGACTATGCGCTGGTGAAGGCCTCGAACGAGGTCACGGAGGAAGTCGCGTCCAAGGCGCTGATCATGCGCGACATCGACGAAGATGGCCTGGATGACATGGACATCCGTGTGCTGGAGGCGTTGGTGCAGAAGTTTGATGGCGGGCCTGTGGGCCTCGGTTCCATCGCCGTCGCGGTTGGGGAAGACACGTCCACACTGGAAGACGTTCATGAGCCCTACCTCGTGATGATGGGCTATGTGAAACGCACGCCGCGCGGTCGTGTGGCCATGCCGTCCGCGTATCGGAAACTGGGCCTGGTGCCGCCACACACGGGGCAAACCGAACTGTTCTAAGGCCATGATGCGCGAGCTGTCCAACCTCTGGCAGAGCCTCGACGATCCTGAGTATTTGCATCTGCTGCTGGAGCCCTTGCCCTTGTTCGGCCTGGGCATTGGCTTGATCTTTGTCGTCGCTGGTCTGCTGATGGCACAGCCGCAGATGAAGCTGCTAGCGCTGATCGTGATCGTGCTATCCTGCGCCAGCGTGCAGCCCTACGTTAGCCTGCGGGTGAAGTCGGAGCCGCGCGTGCTGGTCATGCAAGACGCTGGCTATCACAAACTGATCCGCGATCAGACGCAGCTGCGCAGTGGCTCGGCGTGGCTGTATTATGGCATCGCGCTCATGTGCACCATCTCGTTGGTCGTGACACGCAGCGGCAAGGGCTTTGTCTTCCTCATCATCACGCTGGTGCTCTGTGCGGTGGGTTTTACGCACGCGCTCTGGCTGCACAAAAAGGAGTGCGAGGTGTATCACCGGAACATTGTGAAGTATAGGGCGGTGAAGTGAATGTCACTTCCTCAGCTTGAACTCCGACCCGCAATACATGCAGCGGAATGCGCCGGTGAACAGCGCGCTGAGCACGGCCAACGAATGATACCCGAGCGCTGGCTGTAGCTTGGCATCGGCGTGCTTGAGGCGTCGCTTCTTTCAACATGGGACCGTGGCAAAGGTGGCAAGTGAGCGCGCGCGCCAGCATTGAGGCTAGTCCACGGGTGATGATGAAGATACCCATGCCCGCCAGGGCGATCATGCCATGCAGCCGCCTACCAGAAATGAGTAGCCAAGTGCCGAAGACGACAAAGATCACAAAGCCGAGGAAGGCGATGAAGAACAGCAGCGCCGTGAACCAGAGCGCCAGGGGCCGCCTGAAGGAGCGCGGCTTGCGCACCCGATCAGCGGGCGGTGCGGCGGCTTCAGCAGTGGTTCTCATTTCGAAGGGCAGTGTAGAAGTCCGCGCATGTCTGCCAAGCGCAAAACAGAGGAGACGAAAGGCTGTCCGGTTTTGCCTGTCGCGGTGGGATGCCATTCCTGCCTGTTCAAATAGAGGACCTTCCTGTTTGAATGCCCATTCTCGCCCCGTATTAGCCCGCCCTCCCACATCGATATGATCAGACTCACACTCCTCTTCGCCTTCGCCTTGACGGTGGCTTTGCCTTTGCAGGCGCAGCTAGAACTCCACAAAGGCGACCACGTCGCCATCGTCGGCAGCGGTCTTGCCGACCGTCAGCAGCATCACGGCTGGCTAGAGGCGCTAATTCACAAGGCCTATCCCGACCTGGAACTCACCGTGCGCAACCTGGGCTTTGCCGCAGATGAAGTGAACGTGCATCCGCGCAGTGACGAGGTGCCCACGACGGAGCAGTTTCTCAACATGAAGCCCGGCAGCACCACGCTGATGGTGGGCAAGACCGAGGTGACCTACCACTGGGGCGCTGACTTCCACGCGAACGTGATCCTTGCTTACTGGGGCTTCAATGAGTCGTTCAAGGGCGAGGCCGGTGTCGCTGACTTCAAGAAAGCGCTGGACGAGTATTTGAAGCAGCTTGCCGCCGCCGACTATGGCAAAGGCAAGCCACGTGTGGTGCTGCTCTCGCCCATCGCTCATGAGGACATTAAGGACGCCGTCAACTACCCGGACGGCAGCGCCAACAACAAGAACTTGGCGCTTTACACCGCCGCCATGGCCGAGGTGGCGAAGGCCAATGCAGTGCCCTTTGTCGATCTCTTCGCTGCCTCGCAGGCGCTGTATGCTGGCGCGACCAAGCCTTTGACGATCAATGGCATTCACCTCAGCGACGCAGGTGATAAGGCCCTGGCACCCGTGCAGTTCAAGGCCCTGTTTGGCAAAGATGCGCCGAGCACTGATGATCCGTATGTCGCCAAGATTCGCGAAGCGGTGCTGGAGAAAAATGTGCAGTGGCACCATCGCTATCGCACCGTGGATCAATACAACATCTTCGGTCAGCGCTCGCGCATCAAATACGCCGACGCCGTGACGAAGACGAACGGCATCGACAACGCCATGGTCTTGGGGGCGGAGCTGGCGCAGCGGGATGTGAAGACGGTCAATCGCGACAAGGCGGTGTGGGCCGTCGCGCAGGGCAAGTCTCATGAAGTCTCGGATGACAACCTGCCGCCCGTGCCCGCTGTGGCCCCGAATCGCCCCGAGCCCGTGCTTTATCTGAAGCGCGACGAATCGCTGAAGCACCTGTCCACGCCGGAGGGCGTG
>CAXNNN010000156.1:0-7483 GCA_964203095.1 Verrucomicrobiaceae bacterium
TTCGTTCTCTGCTTGCTGTTCTGTCTGTTTTGATGCTCTGTTTTTCATGTCGGATGGTGGGTTGTGTTCTCTTTCAAGACCGCTCCAACCTGTCGTTGGAGCGCCAACCATCCGCACTTATGTTTTAACGATCACACGGACACTTCCCCCATCCTCCCACTGGATGGCTGGCATCGGGTTTCGGGAGTCCCCTCAACACGAACCGAACCCCGACCTGCCTGCCAACAGCGCTGGGCTGGGGTGTGGTCCGCACCGGCCCGGTGCGGCTCTTTCCCTGAACCGCATGGGGCCCATGCGGACCACCAACGGGGCGGTGCCGGGTGGGCGCTGGTGCCACCCCCGGCAAACTTACCAGCCTAGGCCAGCTTGTAGCAATCCGCCCATTCGGCGCGTGGGGCGGGGCCAGCGAGGCGGGCGTTGGCTTCGTCGTTGCCGATGAATCGTTTCGTCTTCGGGTCGAACTGTAGCTCCGCATTCAAATACTCGGCGATGGTGCCGAGGTTCAAGACCTGGGTCAGTTCGCCGGAGATGCTGAAGGGGGACTCGGTGGTGCCGTTGCCCATGCAGGCTTGAACGAAGCTTTGGAAATGGTTGAGCTTGGGCGCATGGAGAGACATCGCGTCGCCCAACTCCACCATCTTGGCGCGCGGATAGACCAGCGAATGGCGATCATGCGAGCCGCGCTGAACGAGGTAGTCGCCTTGCTTCCGATGCAGGTAGGAACCCGCATTGCCGGGGTTTGGCATGAGGACTTTGCCATCCTTGCCGGGATCGCCGTATTTCTCGGCGAGGTCGATTTTGATGTCGCCGCCGGCTTTCCAATGCAGTTCCACGGCAGGCATCTTTTCGCCGCGTGCGGGGAACTCGAAACGAATGTCGGAGCTGAGCGGGTAGCTGACTTGATTGTAGTCGGCGAGTGCTAAGGGCGTGATGCGTGTGGGCAGGCCCAGCTTCAGATGATGATGGGCGAAATCAATGATATGCGCGCCCCAGTCACCGAACATACCGCCGCCATACAGGTGGAAGCCGCGCCAGTTGAAGGCGTGATACATCTTGCTGAAAGGCTTCACTTCTTGAGGGCCGCACCAGAGGTCCCAGCTCTTCAGCGACTCGGGCATGGGCTCTTCGGCAGGATAGCCCTTGATGCGCTCGGCGGCGTTCATGAACCAAAGCGAAGGCGACTTCCAGGCGTCGATCTTCACCACGTCATCCACGACGCCTGCGGCGAGCATTTGCTTGAACTGATCAGCGCCTGCGGAGGTGTGGCCTTGGTTGCCCATCTGCGTGACCACCTTGAACTTCTTCTCGGCGCGCATGAGGATGGCGGCTTCCTCAAACGTGTGTGTCAGCGGCTTCTCCACATAGACATGCTTGCCCAAAGCCATCGCGCTGATCGCGGCGGTAAAGTGCGTGTGGTCGGGCGTGACGACGCTGACGGCGTCGATGTCCTTGCCCATCTTGTCCAGCATCTCGCGGAAGTCGTGGAAGCGCCTCACCTCCGGGAAGGCTTTCAGGTTCTTCTCCACGCTCTTGGCCGTGGTGAAATCCACGTCCGTGAAGGCCACGGGAATGGCGGCGCCACCCTCCGTGAGCCCTGGGATGACACTGCCCGCGCGACCGCCGATGCCGATGCAGCCGAGATTGAGGCGTCGGCTCGGTGGTAGCTGGGGATTGTCAGCTGCACGGGCGCTGGTCAGGTAAGCGGGAAGAAAGGTGAAGCCGAATCCTGCGGCGACGGATTGCTTGACGAATCCACGGCGGGAGGATGGAGGGGTGGTCTCAGGTGTGGTCATGTTTCAGTGAAAATGTCGAAGTGGCTAGGATAGGTTGTCGGCATTCATAACGCGAGTCTCGAATCATTCTGACGCTTGATTGGGCGCACTGAATCTCAGTCCACAAAGCTGAACTCGTTCAGGTTCAAGATCACGCGGCAGGTGTTTTCCAAGCCTTCGCGCTTCGCGTAATCGAGCAGTGGCGCAAGTTCATCGGCGGTGGGATCGCGTGACAAGGCGAGAGCGAAGGTGCGCTTGGTCTGCGCTTCGAGGCCAGCGGCGTCCTTCTGCACACGAGCGGCAAAATGCTTCGCCATCGCCACGGTGAGGCCATTGTTCATCATCGCGAGCGCTTGCAGCGGACTGAGCGATTCATTCCGCTTGTCCACGCGCATGGATGGGTCGGCGCAATCGAGAACGGTCATGAAGGGCTGCTGCTGGCTGCGCACGATGAAGCGGTAGATGCTTCGGCGATGACTCTTCGGGTCGTCGGGATCGTGCCGATGATACTCGTAGTGTGGGCTGTGCTGTGGCTTGTCGATGATGAAGTCCTGGAAGCTCGGGCCGCTCATGGTGAGATCGAGCTTGCCGCTGACCGCGAGGATCGAATCGCGAATGGCCTCCGCGTCGAGCTTGCGACGGTTTTGGTGGGAGAGGAAGACGTTGGAAGCGTCGAGCTGAGAGCTAAGAGCCAAGGGCTTAGAGCCAGACGCTTCGCGGCTATGTTCTGACTCTTTGCCCTCAGCCCTTTGCCCTTCGCTGTTCTGCCGATACGTCTCGCTCATCACGATCAGCTTGTGCAGCTTCTTGAAGCTGCCGTCCATGTCATCGCGGAAGGTCGCGGCCAGCCAATCGAGCAGTTCGGGATGGCTCGGCTTGCCGCCCATGCGACCGAAGTCATTGGCCGTGTCCACCAAGCCTTTGCCAAAGTGATGCTGCCACACGCGGTTCACGATGCTGCGCCAGGTCAGCGCGTTGTTCTTGTCCGTGATCCACTTGGCCAAGGCGGCGCGTCGTTGCGATTCTTGCTCGCCATTCAGGTGAAACGGCAGGCTCAGAGTTTGGCTGAGTGCTTGCACCGCACCAGGGCCGACTTCCTTCTCGGGTTGCTTGATGTCGCCGCGCTTCAGCACTTGGATCACCCTCGGTTTGCCGCCTTCATTGCCGGTTCCCTTGAAAGCACCACTGCCGGTGTGAACAGCTCCCGCATAAACCTTGCCCGGGGCAGGCAGCTTGGTGATCTGCGCTTCCAAGGCGTTGCGCTGCTGGCGAGCGGCTAACAACTGGGAACGTGTCGGAGCATTCGCTTGAGCGAGCATCAAAGCATCGCGCTCGCGGATCAGCTTTTGCTTGTCCTCCAGCGTGTGGGCTTCGGGCGCGATACCGTCTGTGAGGTTGACCTTTCGCCAGCGTGGGGGTGCTTCAATGGAGTCGAGCGCGGTCACGGGTCGGCCTTCGGCAATGTTCTTGCTCTCCTTGCTCTCGAAGACCTGCATCTCAGCGAAAGCGAAGATGTAGTCATTCTTGCGCGGCGCGAGCTTCACGGCGGTGACACGGACATAACGGCCCTTGATGCCATCGTCCCCAGCGGTGTTCGTCTCGAAGGGCGTGAGGCCGGGGTTCCCGAAGTCGTTCATGAACGTCGCGTCATGCTTGCGCCAGAGCAGGGCGACACCGGCCTTGAACTCGGGATCCTCACTGGCCTCGATCTTGAACCGCACGGGGAAGCCGAAGCCACCCCCAATGCCGCCAAAGTCATCGTAGCAGGGCTTCAACACGACGCGGTCGATCTCCACACTGCGACCCAGATCGACCTGCACCCACTTGGCTGTATTCTGATCGTTTGAGATGGCGCTGTGATAGCCAAAGTCAGGCTTCGCATTTGGGTTGGCTGTGGAAGCCTTGTCAGCCGCGCCGTCAATGCGTTTGCTCAAGGCGACATACGCCGCGCCCGCTTTGGCCTTCAGGGGTTCCTCCAGTGACTTGATCGTGAGCGCTAGTTTTCTGCGCTGGTTGTCCAAGGCCGTAAACTGCTGCATCGACGCATCGCCGGGATAGTAGCTGACATCGGTGCGATCCACGGCCGCAAACACGGCCTGCAACGAGTAGTAGTCCTCTTGCGAGATGGGATCGAACTTGTGGTAGTGGCACTGTGCGCACTGCACGGTCAGGCTGCAAAAGGTGCCCATCGCATTCTGCACCATGTCATCGCGATCCAGGTGTCGTGCGATCTTGCCGTCGAGCTTCGTCTCGGGCACTTCCATGTGGCCGATGAGATCCCACGGCCCCGCCGAGATGAAACCAAGCGCCGTGATGCCATCCGTCGTGCTGGGGTAGAGCACATCACCCGCGATCTGCTCTTCCACGAAGCGCGCGTAGGGCTTGTCGTTGTTCAGCGCGCGGATCACATAGTCGCGATACGGCCAGGCGTTGTTGCGCGGCTTGTCCTTGTCATAGCCATGTGTTTCTCCGAAGTGCACCAGATCCAGCCAATGCCGCGCCCAGCGCTCGCCATAGCGCGGGGAGGCGAGCAGGCGGTCTACCAGGCGTTCATAAGCCAGTGGAGATGTTGAGAGGTGGAGATGTGGAGATGTGGAGGTCAAAGCGGAAGCTTCTCTACTTCTCGACCTTTCACGTCTCATCTCGGTTTCGAAGGCCAGCACCTCTTCTGGCGAGGGAGGCAAGCCGATCAGATCAAAGTAGAGCCGCCGAATCAAAGTGCGTGCATCCGCCGGTGGCGAAGGCTGCAACCCTTTCTCCGCCAGCTTCGCTCGGATGAAATGATCAATCCCTTCGCCCTCGGCCCTCTGCTCTCTGCCTAGCAAGGGCTTGAAGCTCCACCAGTCGAGCCGGTCCTCCACCTTCGCGACATCCACGCCGTCGGGCCACACGGCACCTTCGTCGATCCAGCGCTTCAGCGTGGCGATCTCCGTGTCGCTGAGCTTGGACTTCGGCGGCATCGCCAAGTCCTTGTCGGCACCGCTGACAAAACGAAACAGCGGGCTCTCGGCGCTCTTGCCCGCAATGAGATTCGGCGCATGACCCTCACCACCCGTGAAGGCCACGGTCTTGATGTCCAACCGGTAGCCATTCTTTTGCTTGTCCGGGCCGTGGCACTCGTAGCAGTGCTTCTCGAAGATGGGCCGCACCTCGCGGACATAGTCGACCGCGAGGGCGGGGGAAGCGAGAAGGACGATGAGGGCTGCGCGACGCATGGGACACTTCATACGCTGCGAGCAGCCAGACTCCTTACTCCAGCACCTTGATCTTCACATTCCGATACCACACGGGCGCCTGCGCAGCGCCGTGCAGACCTTGCAGGCCGATGGGGCCACTGCGGGCGAAGTCTTTGAGCGCTTTCTTGAATTTGTTGGGTGTGCCATCGGGGTTCTTGCCGATTTCGGGCCAGTTGTCGAGATTCGCGTCGATCACGAGTTCGCCGTTGAAGAGCACCTGCACCAGCGGGCCTTTGCAGGTGATGGTGTAGCGGTTCCACTCGCCCACGGGCTTGGCGGCGCTTTTGCTCGGCGGCATCGCATCATAGATCGCGGCGACCATGCCGTATTTGCTGCCGTCGGCGCTGTCATGGACCTGGATTTCCAAGGCGGCGAGCACGTTCTTGATGTCGCCCGAGCGGAGGAAGACGCCGCTGTTGGATTCCTTGGCGACCTTGAATTCGAGATCGAGGATATAGTCGCCATACGAGTCCTTGGTCCAGAGCGTGTCGTGATCCTTGGCCACCAGTTCGCCATTGGTGAAGGCCCAGCCGCCGGGGGCGACGGTGTTCGACAGGTCGGGGGCAAAGAGGTCTTTCCAGTCCTTGGTGTCGGGGTGGTCGGCGGCGAAAGATAAGGTGGAGACGAGGGCAAGCAGCGTGGCTAGTTTCATGATGGATCGACCTAACGCCGTGAGCAGGGGTGAACGTTTCAGCATTCGAGTGTCGAACGCAGATGCCATTTCCACCCACGCCGAAAATTTTGCTCAATAAGGTTCGTTCCCGTTGGCCCGCTCGTTATTGTCTTCGCCCTTCTCACATGAAAATCCCCGCTCTGCTCACTGCGCTCGTTCTTGCCGTTGGCTCCACTGTTCACGCGCTCGCGCCTGCCTGGCCTCAGGAAGGCAGCGACCTGAAAGCCGAAGGCACGGCCACGTTTGGCCGTCTGGACAATGGCCTGCGCTACGTGATTCTGCCGAATACCGAACCTCCGGGCCGGGCCAGTGTGCGGCTTTACATGGATGTGGGTTCGATGATGGAGGCCGATGACCAGCAAGGCATGGCGCACTTCCTGGAGCACATGGCGTTCAACGGCTCAAAGAACTTCGCCGCTGGCCAGATGGTGGAGTATTTCCAGCGCCTGGGCATGAGCTTCGGGGCAGACACGAACGCGCACACCAGCTTCAAGGAGACGGTCTACAAGCTCGAGCTGCCGAAGGTGGACGACAAGCACATCGGCGATGCCATGAAGCTCTTCCGCGATGATCTGGACGGCATGTTGCTCGGCCAGGAAGAGATCGACAAGGAGCGCGGCATCATCCTCAGTGAAAAGCTGGCGCGCGATTCCGTGGACGAGCGCACGATGCTCGCGGGCTTCCGGTTCGCCCTGCCCGAGGCGATCATTTCTAGCCGCTTCCCCATCGGCACCGAAGAGACGCTGAAGTCGATGATGCGCCCGCGTTTCGTAGACTTCTACGAGACCTACTACACCCCGCGTCGCGCCGTGGTGGTCGTTGTGGGCGATGTCGATGTCGCGATGGTGAAGGGCCACAT
The DNA here is from genome assembly GCA_964203095.1 of Verrucomicrobiaceae bacterium. Taxonomy (GTDB): domain Bacteria; phylum Verrucomicrobiota; class Verrucomicrobiia; order Verrucomicrobiales; family Verrucomicrobiaceae; genus JAEUHN01. Next base: position 6,541 of record CAXNNN010000156.1, read on the forward strand.
TGAGAAGGCCTTCGCCGATGCCTCGCCAAAGCGCGGCGAAGCGAAGGACCCCGACTTTGGCAAGGTGAGCAGCGGACGCGGCCTGATCGCCAAGCTGCACACGGAGATGGAAGCGGCTGCCACGGACATCTCGATCGAAGTCACGCATCCGTCCAAGAAGAAGCCCGACACGGCCGCCACGCGTCGCGAGAAGATGGTGCGCGACTTCGCCGATCTCATGATCAACCAGCGCTTCAGCACCCTGGCCAAGGCTGAGAACGCCGCCATCCTCAGCGCTGAGAGCTACAGCTATGAATACCTGGAGTTCGTCGAGGTCATTGGCGTGCAAGCCAAGTGCAAGCCCGAGCGCTGGAAGGATGCGCTATCCGTCGCCGAGCAGGAGATTCGCCGCGCGGTTGAGCATGGTTTTACGGATGCAGAGTTCGACGAAGCGAAGGCTTCCATGTTGAAGATGGCACAGATGGCCGCTGATCAGGCGAGCACGCGCAAGTCGCGTAACTTGTCGGACAGCATCGTCAGCGTGCTGGCCTCGAAGAAGGTCTTCACCAATCCGGTCGATGAACTGCCGCGCGTGCAAGCCGCTGTGGCTTCGATGAAGAAGGAAGAGTGCCTCGCCGCGCTGCGCGAGAGCTGGAACAGCAAGGACATCCAGGTCTTCCTCGGTGGCAATTTGAAGCTCGAAGGCGATGCCGAAAAGACGATTCTCGATGCCTTCAAGGATAGCGCTGCCAAGTCGGTGGCTGCGCCTGCGAACGAAGCGACGGCGCATTTCGCTTACACGTCGTTTGGCGAAGCGGGCAAGATCGAGAAGCGCACCGAGGTGAAGGATTTGGAAATCACGCAGGCCGTCATGAGCAATGGCGTGCGCGTGAACATCAAGCCCACGCCGTTTGAAAAGGGCAGCATCCGTGTGCTGATCAGTTTCGGCGGCGGCAAGCTAGAA
>CAXNNN010000157.1:0-7466 GCA_964203095.1 Verrucomicrobiaceae bacterium
TAGCGAATCGCTCAGCGAAGCAGCCAAGTCACGACAGGGATCACAACAAGTCGGTCAACGACGTGCCCCCTGGACTAGCGATGCAGCTAGCAGAATGCCTTCCCCACTAGACGCTTCGCGGTGGCGGGACCGCAGGCACGCCAGAGCGAGCCAGGGCTACCTCATTCGCTGCTTGAGGCAGACGAACAAAATGAGGAGCCGCGATTACCACAGCGCAGGCGTCGCTCGCGAAGAGGTCTTGCTTTAGCTTCTTGGAATCTTTGGATTTGGGGTCCTTCTTCTCGGACTCCGTGCCCTTCTTGACGGCACAGCAAAGCGGGCAGGGATGCTCACCATCAAAGGTCTGACTCAGACCGGTGGTGATCGAGCCTTCCTTCATGGAATAGCTCACGGCCATGCCAACCCAGGCCACCGACTGCAACACAGCCCACTGCGCGCCGATGGAAACCATCAGCGCGGCGATCAGTAGGTAGCGAGCAATCCGTATCACCATTATAACTTTTAGTTCAGTGCGCTGAAACGCGCAACATACAAATCCGGGTTAACCCAGCGCACGCGAAGCATTCTTGACTCTCAGTGGACATAGGTCACGTCAGGCTCTGAACAACGCACCCAGTTTCTTGCCCAGGATCAAGCTCGCGCCAAGAATCGTCACGGCGAGGAAGCACATCGCCCACACGCCCAGGGCAGCCGCTAGATTGGGGCCGTTGCCCAGCGCTGCGACCAGTGAGTAGATCGCCTTGGTGATCGGGTAGTGCGCTGCTTGCTGCGCGAGAATCATCGAGTCACTCACCTCCAGCATGGCAAAGGAGAAAGCTAACAGGCCACCCGCGATCAAGTTCGGTGCGACGAGTGGCAGGGTCACACGCCACAGTGCCCGCGCGGGTGGCGCGCCGAGATTCTGCGCGGCCTCCTCCAGCGTGGGGCTCACCTGTTGCAGACCCGCTGAGGCAGAGCGCACCACATACGGCAGTCGCCTCACAGCATACGCGATGACCAAGATGATCAGCGGATTCTCCCCCAGCATGAGCCCATGGAAGGGCTGCCCTTCGCGCGACATGGCCAGGTAGCCAAAGGCCATCACCAGTCCCGGCACGGCCAGCGGCAGCATAGCCATCGCATCCAGCACTTGGCGGCCTTTGATCTTGGTGCGCACCACGACATAGGCAACGGCGATGCCGAGCACGAGATCGAGCAGCGTGGCGAGCGAGGCATACTTCAGGCTGTTCGAGATGGAGCTAATCGTGAGATCATGCCCCAGCACATCGTAGTAGTGCGACAGCGTCATCGACTGCGGAATGACCGTGGCATACCAGTCCTCGGCCACGGAGAGAAGCACGACGCCGATATGCGGAATGATCGCCAGCAGCGTGATGAGAACAAAGAAGCCAGTGCATGCCCACGCGACGGGTGTGGACAAGATTTGCGCAGCCCGTGCGGTCGTTGCCCGGCCACCACCACCGCCGTTCGTATTGCGCTCGAAAAGCAACTTGCTCGCGGCATAGATCAGCGTGCTGAACACCAGGAGCACCACCACCAGAGCATACGGGAAAGGATTACCACTCAGGTCCTTCAGCGAATGGAAGATCTGCACCGAGGTCACCCGATCATAGTCAAACACCAGCGGCACGCCCAGCTCGGTGAAGGCCCAGATAAAGGTGATGGTGCCACCCGCGAAGATGCCAGGCATGATCAGCGGCAGCGTGATGCGGCGGAAGCGCTCACCCGGTGGGCAGCCGAGATTCGCCGCGGCTTCCTCCAGCGCAGGATCAAGATTCGCCAGCGCTGCCGACACATTCAGATACAGCACTGGGTAAAGGTGCAGCACGTTCATGATCACGATGCCGAACATCTGCCCGTGCCCGAGCCAATCGGTGGGGTGCATCGGGTCCATCAGACCCAGGTTGATCAAGAAGCTGTTCACCGCTCCCGCCTGACCGAGCATGGCCTTAATACCAATGGCCCCGACAAAGGGCGGCAGGATCATCGGCGTCAGCACCAGCGAGTTCAGCAGCGCCCGCCCAGGGAACTCGAACCGCACATAAAGAAACGCCAGCGGCAGGGAAACCAGGATGCACCCCAGCGTGGTCCACACCGCCATCGAGAACGAATTGATCAGCCCTTGGCGATAGAGCGGATTCGCGAAGACCTCAAAGATGTAGTCAATCGTGAAGCCACCCTTAGCATCCGTGAAGGCCATCTTCACGCTGCCCCAGATAGGCACCACAAAGAAGCACGCGAAAAACGCGAGCGTGATCAGGAAGACGAGCCGTGCAGCAGCGGAAGACATGCGACGGCTGCGATGATGCCGACAGCCGTCGCGAAGTCGAGGGCAGAGTTGTTACCTCAGCGCACGCTTTCGGGGTCGACCCCAAGCTCGCGCAACTTAGCGGCGAGCCGATCCGCACGCTCCTGACCTGTGGGTATCAGGTTCCCTGCTGGGTCGCACCAGCGCAGCCACTGACCTTCCACTCCTTCAAAGACCCCTTCCCACAGAATGAGGCCCAAGCCGATCTTTTCAAAGAGGGCCGAGGGGTGAATCTGCGGCTGTAGCTGCTCGCGCTCCAGCTTGAACACCGATAGCGTTTCACTGCTGAGATGATGCATGGGGTCATGCACCGCATACCACGTCACGCCCATGTGCTGATAATTGCGCAGCTTGGTGTCCATCTCGCCGCCCTTCGTGTTGGACACGATCTCAATGACGATGTCCGGCACCCTGCCGTCATACATCCAGGTGAAATAGGATCTGTGCTCTTTGTCGAGCAGGTCCTGCAACGGCTCGACATGCGTGGTGAGGAGCACGTCTGGCACCACGGGCGGGCGGTTCAGGGCGACGAACACGCCCACGTTTGCCATGGCCACAAAGGGAAACCCAGGCCGCCAAGAAGCGTGCAGAGACTCGGTGAGCAAGCGCATCTGCTTTTCAGAGAATTGATTATCCACGGGCGTGTCGTCCTCGGTGATGAGATTGGAGACATCGGGGCGCGCAATCTCCGTCTCCTCATCCCAAATGGTCGAAGTGATCGTGGGTTGTTCGCTCGTAATCATGGTGAAATGATAACGGCCTGCTTCATGACGGGCAAGGGCGATGTGGCTTACCTCAGCGGCGGTGGCACCACGGGGCTGGTGCTCTCCCCGGCTCCACGTGACCGCTCCAGCACCGAGCCGAGCGCGGCGACCATGCCGCCGATGTCACTCATGTTGCTGGGGATGATCATCGTGTTCGTTTTCTGCGCCAGGTGGCCGAACTCCCGCACATACTGCTCGGCAATACGCAGGTTCACCGCGTCCTTGCCGCCTGGGGTCTCGATAGCCTTGGCGATTTCGCAGATGCCTTGCGCCGTGGCGGTGGCGATCAGTTGAATTTCTTGCGCCTTGCCCTCGGCTTCGTTGATCTGGCGGATCTTGATGGCTTCCGATTGCTTGATCGCTTCCTGCTTCTGGCCTTCGGCGACGTTGATGCGGGACTCGCGGTCGCCTTCCGACATCGCCACCGTGGCGCGGCGTTCGCGCTCGGCGCGCATCTGCTTCTCCAGCGCGTCCTTCACCGACTGCGGTGGGTTGATGTTGCTGATCTCATAGCGCAGCACCTTCACGCCCCAGGGCTCACAGGCCTTGTCCAGTGCATCGACGATGTTCGAGTTGATGCTGTCACGCTCTTCGAAGGAGCGATCAAGATCCATCTTGCCAATCTCCGAGCGCAGCGTGGTCTGAGCGAGCTGCGACACGGCGGCGAAGTAGTTGGTCACGCCATAGCTCGCACGCATCGGGTCCAGCACTTGAAGGAAGAGCACGCCGTCGATCTCGATGGCGATATTGTCCCGCGTGATGCACATCTGGCTGGCCACGTCGATGACTTGCTCCTTCAGCGAGTGCCGCGCCGAAATGCGGTCCAGGAAGGGAAGCAAGATGTGGAAGCCCGCGTCCAGCGTGCGGGAGTATTTGCCCAGTCGCTCCACGACATAGGCATTGCGCTGCGGTACGACGACCGCGCTTTTCAGGATGGATGAAATGACCAGCAGCGCGACGCCGATGGCTACGATGGCTCCGAGATCAGGCATAAGAGTGGGGATGGGTAGAGGTAGGTTGACGTTGAGATGAAATGAAGTGCTTACTTGGCGCGCACCAGCAGGCAGAGGCCGTCGCGTCCGGTAATGACCGCCGCCGCGCCCGTGCCCAGCGGCTGGGCGCATAGGGCGTTCCAGTGCGAGCCCTTGAACTCGACCTTGCCCACACCGTCGGCAGGGATGGCGGTAACGACCGTGACCGGCTTGCCCAGGAATTCATCCAGGTCCGAGGCATTGTCCCCGGCGACCGTGATGCCCATTAGCCAGCCCTTGAACACGCGGCGCAGAACGACCAGCAGCACGGTCGACGCAATCGCGAAGACGATCATCTGCCCTTCCAGCGAATCCACCCAGCCCAGCCACACCAGCAAGGCAGCCACCCACGCGCCCAAGCCAATGAAGACCAGGATGACGCCGGGCAGCGCGAGTTCGAGCAGCATGAGCACAAGCCCGACAACGAACCAAATAAGAGCGGCAGACATGGCGAGGAGTCTGAGGAGAACACCCGCTAACTGCAAATACAAAGTAGGCGATGCTTTTGGAATCGGAATCTCCCCGCGTCTCGTCAGAGTTGGGAGCCTGCGACCGGAACGCTGCCTGCACCGGTCGGGGCAAACCATGTCCGCGAGACCACTTGATCGACCCAGACCTGGTCGCGGCTCTTCGCATTCGCCGGGTAGCGCAGAGACAGTGTCAGCTTCAAAGGCCTCCGTTGCTTGGCCAGCAGCGCGTTCAGTTGCGTGGCCGTGACTGAGTCACGCTTGGCATAGGCGTAGATCGGGGGCGAGGCGGGCAGCATAGGATCGCTCAGCTTCACGCACAGCAGCACCTCCGCCTCGGCGAAGACCTGGGTGTAGTTCTCCGCCAGCTCGGCCAGCACGCGCTGAGTCACCGCGCCCTGTGGGGGCTGCTGCATCAGGTCCGCCCACTCCACGGGCGACCAGCCCACACTGCTGGGCCAGTCGATCAGCGCCCGTCCACTGCGCCACACCACCTGGAGCACCACCTCCTGATCTCCCAGCAGCGCCGCCTTCACCACCACCGCCGTCGCCGTGGGCGATTCCGGCTCCTGCACCGTCAGGCTCATTACCGGCATCGGTTTCAGGGGATTCATCAGGACCGATCGCTTGATCGCCGCTTCCCACTGCTCTGGCTCACTCACCACCTCTAGGCGCTCCGCCGCAGACTTGGTGGCTAGAAACTTCCGCGCCACCGCCTGCGCCGCCTCGGCGCGCTCGGCTCCGTTGGCAGGCATGGCGGAGTTCTCAAAGACCAGCTCTCCCATCGGCGCGGGCTCAGCAGCGACCTTGACCACCACGGGCGGCGGCACCGGATCAAGCGTGGACCAGATCTCGCCCACCACGGCCAGCACGATCAGCCCCAGCGTCACCGCCACGCCCATGATCAGCTTGTTGCGGAACTCCCGCACCTCTGGGTCCAGCTTCAGACGTTCAAAGACCTCCCCCTGGATCACCTGCGGTTCATAGGCAGGCATCAGCGGCTTATCCACGCCTGCGTCGGGCATCTCAGAGTCCCCCACCAGCAGCGCGCGCAGCTTCTTTTTCTTGGCACCTGTTTGCAACACCACCATGGCCCCGCACTGCGGGCAGCGCCGCGTGCGTGTGACCGACGTCAACTGCACCTCGACGTGCTTGGCGCAGTGCGGGCAGAGGAAGGAGGTTGAAGGCATGGAGAGGACGGTTCTACTTCGCTCTATTCCTATACCGTGCAACTGCCCAGACGATTGCAGGAAAACATTTGTCGCCATCCACTTTCCCGGCACGATGCAGTTATGCCAGATCGCATCGCGTTGTTCGGCGGTAGTTTCAATCCTCCGGGGCTTCACCATCGCCATCTGGCCGCCGCCCTGACCCAGCACTTCGACACCGTGCTGATCGTCCCCTGCGGCCCACGCGGGGACAAGGCCGCGACCAATCTCCTCCCCCCCATCTTCCGCGCCACCCTTGCCGACATGGCCTTCGCCGGGCTGGCCAAGGTGGAAGTCGATCTCTTCGACCTCGAGCAGGACCAGTTCACCCGCTCCCATGAACTCGAGAAGCGCTACGCCTTCAAGGGCGACATCTGGCACGTCGTCGGCGTCGACTTGATTCAAGGTGGGGCCCAGGGTCAGTCCCAGATCCAGCTCACCTGGGAGAAAGGCACCCACCTCTGGCAGCACTCCCGCTTCCTCGTCCTGCACCGGCACGGCTACGTCTTCGACCACGCCGACCTCCCGCCCAATAGCCAAGTCCTGGAGGTCGACGTGCCTGGAGCCAGCAGCGACATCCGCGACCGCCTCGCCCGGGGCAAGGACGTTTCCGACCTGCTCGCCCCCCGCGCCCACGCCTACATCCAGCGCTACGGCCTCTACCGCGCCCCCATCCCTGGCACCTGGGCACGCGGCACGCTCAAAGACAGCCCCTACCGCGTGGAGCTCGATCACCGCAACCCCAAGGCCAGCGGCTGGGAGGACATGTTCCACGAAGCCCCCGACCACGCCCAGTTCATCACCGTCGTCGGGGGCGACGGCGCGATGCTGCGCTGCATCCGTGAAAACTGGCGCGCACGCCTCCCCTTCTTCGGTGTCAATGCCGGGCACCTCGGCTTCCTCATGAACCCCGCGCGCAACGTCTTCTCCGCCGAGTTCCCCCCACACGACGTCATCTTCCGCCAACTCCCCATGCTCTACCTCGAGATCGAGGGCGAAGACGGCCACGTCACCACCACCTACGGGTTCAACGACGCCTGGGTCGAGCGCTCCACCAGCCAGTCCGCCTGGCTGCAAGTGCATGTCAATGGCGTGCCCCGTCTGGAGAAACTTGTTAGCGACGGCGCCCTCGTCGCCACCGCCGCCGGGTCCACCGCGTATGCCCGCAGCATGGGTGCCTCCCCCCTGCTCGCCGACACCCCCGCCTGGCTCCTCGTCGGGTCCAACGTCATGGAACCCATCGACTGGAAAAGCGCCCTGCTCTCCACCGACAGCCAGATCGAAATCCGCAGCCTCGACCCCGAGAAGCGCCCCATCCGCGCCTACGTCGACGGCACCGAACAAGGCATCGTCCGCGCCCTCCGCGCCCGCATTTCGAGAGCCGCCGCCGCCGAACTCGTCTTCAAAGCCAACCACGACATGGCCGAAAAGATCGCCGCCATCCAGTTCCGCGGCACCGGCCTGACCCAGGAAGACTGACGCTCCAGACGGAGCGCTGGTAATCACTTAAGCCACACATGGGCCGAGCACGCAGCTAGGCGGATGCGTTGGCTGCTAATGGCGGCATAGCCTTGGTAGCAGGTATATATCCGTCGCAGCCTGCGATGGCCTTTCTTAATCGCTTAGTGCGATGGACCATTGGCCACTGAAGGCTTCGCCGGTGCTGGCGAAACCAGTCTCTGCACCGG
>CAXNNN010000158.1:0-7417 GCA_964203095.1 Verrucomicrobiaceae bacterium
AGGAAGGCTGAGCGCCATTACGGGCAACCAAGTCACCTTCACCCCCGCACTGAACTTCCACGGTGACGCGAGCTTTACCTTCAAGGCCACGGACAGCGATGGTGGGGAGAGCAACATTGCCACGGTCTCGATCACGGTCGATGCCGTCAACGACACCCCCGTCGTCGCGTCCGACCATCCCGCGGTGACAGTTGATGAAGACAGTTTGGCCACCAACACCGGAACCTTTGCCGATACTGAAGGCAATGCCACCGTCACGCTGACCGCGAGTGTCGGGAGCATCTCGCAAAATGATACCAATGGCACCTGGAGCTGGAGCTACACACCTGCCGATGGCACGGATGATTCGCAGACGGTGACAATCACTGCGACGGATAACGGCAGCCCCGCACTGGTCAGCACCAGCACCTTTGCATTGACCGTCAAGAACGTGGCCCCAACCGCACTCGCCCAGAGTGTGACGGCGGCTGAGGATACCTCTAAAGCGATCACGCTCGGTGCGACCGATCCCGGCCAGGACACTCTGACCTTCAGTGTCGTGACTGGCCCGACAGAAGCTCAAGGAACACTCAGCGTGGTCAGCGGCAACCAAGTCACCTTCACCCCGGCGCTCAACTTCAATGGCAGTGCCAGCTTTATCTTCAAGGCCACGGACAGCGATGGTGCCGTCAGCAACACAGCGATGGTGAGTATTGAGGTCACCGAATCAAATGATGCCCCTAGCTTCGTCCCGGGTTCCAATATCTCGATACCTAGTGGCTCAGCGCTTCAGCAGGTTCAGTGGGCGAGCAGCATCACGGCAGGTGCCGATGATGAATCGGAGCAGGCTTTGAGCTTTGTGGTCATCAATGACAACAACACCATCTTTGCCGTGCAGCCTTCGATCGATGCTGAAGGAGTGCTTACCTACCAGCCCGCCTTTGCAGCCAGAGTCGTTGCGACGGTAACCGTCACGCTGGTAGAAACAGCAGAGGGTGGCCTCGCAGCGGCTCCACACACGTTCACAATCAGCATGACAGGAGATCCAGGTTCAGGGGTCTTTGAAACGATGTCGACCTTTGCCAATTCCGCCGCAGGTCCGAAGGGTCCCATCGTGCGCGACGCCAGTGGCTCTCTCTGGGGTACGACTGCAATGGGAGGCGTGGCCAACCAAGGCACCCTCTGGAAGCTCAATCCGACGGGGGATTTCCGCACCGTGGCGGATCTGGGCACTGCGGCGAGTTTCAATTCCAAAAAGGGCGGTGGGCTAGTGCGCGGATTTGATGGCAACTTCTACATCACTGCCACTGGCGACGCGACGGGCTTCGGCAGCGTGCTGCGTGTGTCCCCTGATGGCGCACTCAGTTCAGTGCAGACCTCTACGGGATCTCAAACAGCCGCTACGACGGTGCTAGGTTCTGATGGCTTCCTCTACGGTGGCAATAAGACGGCGTTGATCAAGCTCGCACCCACGAGCGGCATCGTGTGGTCGGCGAAACTGCCTGCGAATACGGTCTTGCGATACCCGCTGCTGGAGTGGCTGGACGGAAATTTCTACGGCACCTCAGTGCTAGGCGGCACCTCGAACTTGGGTGTCGTCTTCAAGGTCTCGCGCACCGGTCAATACACCGTGGTGAAGAACCTCACCGCAGCGCTTGGCTCACGGCCTAGCGGATCGCTAATCACCGGCCACGATGGGGCGATGTATGGCGTGACCTCCACAGGCGGCGCGAATGGCACTGGGACCGTGTTCCGGGTCACGAGCTCAGGCAACCACCGCATTGTCGCCAGCTTCCCAGCGGGTGCAGGCAGTCCTGGTAACATCGTCCTCGGTAGCGATGGCTGCTACTACGGCACACGCTTCTCCAGCACCTTTGGCGCGATTTACAAGATGACGGCAAGCGGCGTGCTTAGCACACTGGTCACGTTCACTGGAGCTACAGGTATAGCTCCCGGTGCGGTCACAGCAGACACGGTGGAGTCCTTGCTCTATGGACAGGACGGCATTCTGTATGGTGCTACGGGCCTCGGCGGCACTGCCAATGGCGGCGTGCTCTACTCGCTCACGACCACAGGCACTTACACCGTGCTCCGCCACATGGCGGCAGTCATCAATGATCCACAAGGGGCGCTGGCTGACGACAGTGTGGGCGATCACTTTGGCACCAATGCCACGGGTGGCACCGGGCAAGGCTCCATCTTCGCGGTGGCCCCCAACGGTGTAGTGACGGATATCCATACTTTCAGCGGCAACGATGGCAGCTCACCACAGAGCGGCCTAGCCTTCGCATCGGATGGCAACTACTATGGCACCACGTCCACGGGTGGCACCGCAGGACTCGGCACGCTGTTCCGCATGACACCCGATGGTGTCGTCACCACGCTTTTCAGCTTCACGGGCACCACGGGTTTATATCGTGGGTCGACACCGCTGGGCCCGCTAACCGCAAACACTACCGGTAGCCTGTATGGAACGACCTCGAAAGGAGGCTCTAGCAATCTGGGCACGGTCTTCAGCCTGAACAATCTCAACGGCGTGCCGACCTACACGGTGCTAGCAAACTTCATTGGCAAAAACGGCTCGACCCCAGTCGGCGGTGTCGCGATAGACAGCGACGGCAAGCTCTTCGGCACCACGCGGTCGGGCGGTGGAGCCAGCCGTGGCTGCATTTATAAAATCCTCGGCCCTGACACCAGAACGCCTGCGCTCTCAGTCGTGGCATCTTTCACAGGCACCACCGGCCTCGCGCCCGGCAACAACTCGCAGGCAACGCTGATTCGGGGTGTTGACGGCAAGTTCTATGGAACAGCACGACAAGGCGGAGCATCCGACGCAGGCACGCTGTTCCGCATCTCATCAGCAGGCGTGTTCGAGTTGCTTACCAGCTTCACCAACACGAGTGGCTTAGCCATTGGCAAGCAGCCCGAAGGAATTGTCAAAGGCCCCGATGGACGTATCTATGGCACCACCGCACTGGGAGGTGCAGCGGGTTTCGGCGTTCTCTTCGCCCTCGATCCGGTGACGAAAGCTTATACGGTGCGCAAGCAGTTCGAGGGCGGGTCACTGGGCATTCAAGGGCGTGGCCTTCCCCTCATGGGCCGCGACGGCAACCTCCACGGCTTCACAGCAAGCACTGTGTGGCGAATGACGTTTGCAAAACAGCCCATAGCTAGGACAAGACCCGCTACCGCGGTCACCTCGACCAGTGCGACGCTTAACGGCACGGTGAATGCCAACGGCCTGAACACGACCGTGCAGTTCGAGTTTGGCCCTACCACCGCCTATGGCACCACGCGGAGCGCCATGCCGGCCCCAGCTTTCGGAACAGCGGATACCTTGGTGTCACTGCCAGTTGCGAATCTGGAGCCACACACCATTTACCATTACCGCCTCCTAGTCACTGCCGGAGCCCACGTGCTAGCGAGCGCCGATCAAACAGTGACCACACTCAACACGGCGCCCGAGGCCTTCTCCGACACCATCGTCACGAATGCCTCAATGAACATCGTGGCCGACGAACTGCCCGATCAGGATGGGGATCTGCTCGACATTCATTCCGTCGCGTTGCCCGCCGCTGGCTCCCTTGCACGACTCAGCGCAACGAACATCCAATACACTCCCACGGCTGAGCTCGCGACCCGCGGCTACGACCAGTTCATCTATCAGGTCGGTGATGGCACAGACATGTCACCGCCTGCGCTGCTGACCGTTCGTTACCAACCTCCCACGGGCTTACCGCCCACCTTGCCCGCCGACGCTGTAGTTCTTCCCACAAGCGCTGAAGACTATGCCACCTGGGCCACCGCAACACTGCCAAACACCGTGGCGGGCGATGACCGCCTGCCAAATGGCGATGCCGACAGAGACCGCATCAGTAACGCGCTTGAGTGCCTCATGGCGACCAATCCAACCGTCAGCAATGCTTCGACCTTCGTCATCGACACGAGCGGCAACCCCGCCTTCAGCAAAGTGCGCTACACTCGACAAAAAGGATTGGTCGAAGGTTTTGAAACGCTGGAAGAATCTGCGGATGGCATGAATTGGCGTGCCGTGGACCACAGTCGCCAGTTGATGAAGCGCACCAATGGCACCATCACCGACAGCGTCGAAACCACCATCGTCCCTGTGCCCGGCACCAGTGCCTTGCCTTACTTCCGCCTCGTCATCTCTCTCTGATTCATGAACAAAAAGAAACTGAGCAGCCTGCTCTTCGAACTGGTGCTGCTGCCTGCGGTGCTCCTATTGGTCCTTGGAATTGCCCACACGCGACTGGGCCAGCAGCTTGAGAACCTAACGCTCGACTGGCGCTTCCATGCGCGAGGCCCAACGGATCAGCCTGCGCATCACGATGTCTTGGTCGTGGGGATTGATGAGGACTCGCTGGCCAAGTATGGCCGCTGGCCGTGGTCGCGCGAGGTGCATGCGAAGCTGATGATGAACCTCACCACACGTTCGCCCAAAGCGGTGGCTTTTGATTTTCTTTTCACTGAGCCAAGCAGCGATCCCGCGATTGACCAGGCCTTCGGCGATGCCCTTGCACAGACCTCAACCTCCATCACGGGAGCCGCTGCGGAAACCCTTGAGCATGTGAAGAAGTTTGAGTCTGAGTATGCCGGCAACACCAAGGCCATTGAGCATTTTCAAGGCGACATCCGCGCTCTGGTGGGCAACGACACGGGGTTGATTCCGGTTCAGATCATCAGCGAGAGTTCATTCACCGGCTTTGTCAATTCACCACCTGATGTCGATGGCATTCGCCGCCAGTTGCCGCTGGTCGTGCGCTGCGGGACCCGCGTCTTTCCAAGCTTGGTGCTGCAAGCACTGCTGTGCAGCGAAGGCCTTCAGACCGATGCTGTCGAGGTGCGGCTCGGCCAACACATTCGTGTGCGCACAGCAAGCAAGACATGGGTGATCCCGATTGATGCACACGGCCAGATGACTGTTAACTATCGTCATCCAGACACCTTTACCGTCTTCCCATATGCTGGCTTGATGGAGCAACTGGAGCTGCTGAAGGGTGCCGAATGGCCAAAGGAATATCCACCGGTCGCCGGGCAAATTTTGTTCCTGGGCCAGACAGCATCGGGTCTCACCGACTTGGGCCCCACACCACATGGACCGCAGATTCCACTGGTGCTGATTCATGCGAACGCCATGAGCAACATTCTGAGTGGGGACTTTATTGTCGAGGCCAATCTCTGGCTGATCATTGGTAGTTGGCTTTTGCTGGCGTTGTTGACGATCGTAACGCTGCGCAAAGGGCCCATCTGGCTCGCCGTGCTGGTGCCTGTGTTGTTGATGGGCCTGTATGTCTTCACCGCCTTCCAGGTTTTCTCCACCTATAGCCTTCACTGGCCTGTGGCCTGGCCCGTTCTGGGATTCGGCCTTGTGCAGGGCGCTGCCGTCTTGCGCCGCCTCGTGATCGAACTGAAAGCCAAAAGTCGCATCAAGGGCATGTTCGGCACCTACCTTTCACCGCAGGTCGTGGAGCAGATGGTCGCATCGGGTGAAGAGCCCAAGCTCGGCGGCCAACAGTCGGAGATCACCGCCTTCTTCAGCGACATCGCAGGGTTCTCATCCTTTTCCGAAAGGCTAACGCCCGAGCGCTTGGTCGCGCTGATGAACGACTACCTCACCGAGATGACGGACATCCTTCACGATAATGGCGGCACGCTCGACAAGTTCATCGGCGACGCGATCGTCGGCATGTTCGGTGCCCCACTGCCTTTTGAAGGCCATGCCTACCATGCCTGCTGCGCCGCCCTGCTCACGCAGAAGCGCCAGCTTGAGCTGCGAGAGAAATGGCGGCAGGAAGGCGACTGGCCAGAGATCGTCTATGAAATGAAGACCCGCATCGGCTTGAACTCAGGTCAGGCCATCATTGGCAACATGGGCTCACGACGACGCTTCAACTACACGATGATGGGCGACACGGTGAACCTGGCGGCGCGCAGCGAGAGTGGGGCCAAAAGCTACGGTGTCTACACGATGATCACTGGCGAAACCAAGTCGATGGCTGAGCAGCACAAGGACGACTTGGCGTTCCGATTCCTGGATAAGATTGTCGTGAAAGGCCGCAGCCAGCCTGCAGAGGTTTATGAACTCGTTGGCTTCAAAGCCGAGTTATCCGCTGACACCAAGGAATGCCTGACACTCTTCCAGCAGGGCATTGAGTGCTATCTCGTCCAGGAATGGGACTCCGCAAAAGGTCTGTTCCAACGCTCTGCCAAGTTAGAAACTCACTCCGACGCCAACCCATCACTAGTCTTGATGAAACGCTGCGATGCCATGCGCGACAACCCTCCCGGCGCTGACTGGGATGGCGTGTTTGTGATGAAGACCAAGTAATCCAGTGTGAAGGTAGGACGCAGAATAGTGCGCGTCCTGCCGAGCGCCATGGCTGACCGCTTGACTTTATTCGGGCCAGCACACTCCAGGGCTATGCGGCGAGTTGCTTCGTGGCGTTGGCATGCACGTTCGTGCGCCGGGGCCTTTGCCCATGCATCCGGCGTGACCTCGCTGATCTGCTGGATGGTCATCGTTGGCAGACCTATGAGCACGTCGCGCAGATACTCCCAGGGGTCGATGCTTCTGCGCCGGCAGGCTTCGATGATGGTGAACATGATCGCGCTGCGATCTCCGGCTCACACGTCGCAATTGAACAGCCAGTTCTTGAGCGTGCAGTCGATGGCTTTGCCCATGAGGCTGCGGGGCAGGTGGCGCTGACGCTGTTTCCAGGTGCGCAGGAGCTTACCGGATGCGTTCGATGATGGGACGGCTTTCACTGGCGCGCACGGCGGCACGCTGGCGTGGACCCGCCTTGTGCTGGCGCAGGCGCTTCTCGATGAGATAGAGGTTTTGGATGAGTTTGAGGATGGTGCCGGCGGACTGTGGGCGGCTCTCCTTGGCTTCATCAAACTTGCGGCGCGCGTGTGCCCAGCAGCACGCCAGGGTGATGCGTCCGTCGCTTCGCCCGGTGTGGCTTTGATACACTTGCTCGCGATGCACCAACGACACCGTCGCCCCAACCGGCAACGCAATCTGCAATGCCTCGGATGGCAAACCTTTGTCCTTGGTCTGTCTCCGGACAACCACCCCGACAAAACGCGCCTCCCGCGCTTCGCCCTGCTCACCCCGGCGTGCAGCCAAGACCAAAACGTGTTGTAGCGCACTCCCACAAGTTCCGTGAACCTCATCGCGCCCAGGCCGCTGCGCCGGAACTCCGCCACCAGCGCCTCCCGTCGCTGCACCGGCGTGCGCACCCGCCCCAGCTTGTCCCGCTTCAATACAGTAGATGTCTTGTCCATAACCGTGGGAGCCAATCATCTCCGACATTCCTGATTCCACTTCTATCCCATGGCGCTACGGGTGACGCTCACCTTCAAAATCGCCGAGGTTGGGGCTGGTCCAGTCTCATGCATAAGAGCCGTAGTTTAT
>CAXNNN010000159.1:0-7407 GCA_964203095.1 Verrucomicrobiaceae bacterium
GAGTTCGGGCAGAATAGATCAGCACGATCAATCATTCGCGAGATACTGCTTGCGATAACTTCCCAACGATCACGCATATCGTTCGCCCATGAAGGATCGACATAAGCACAGTCTTCCGCGTCATCGATCCAGCTCTGCACTTCATTGGCTTCGCTAAGAGCCTCGACAAGCTTATGCGCGAACGAATCACGATAACGCCGTCGCCCCCATGCTTCACCAATGAGCGCCTTGGTGGCCCTTGAAGCGCGACGAATCTGATCAGTGAGCGAGTATCGTTCCTCTTTTGGAAACTTCCTGGTCATGTGGAATATGTCGGCACAGGCCTGTCGAGCAGTCATGTAAACGCGCAGTTCCCAAAATGACCTCACGATATTCATATGAGCTTCTCACTTCTCGACATCTCAACTTCTCACATCGCCAACTGCGCCGGCGTCTTCACCTGCACGAGCAGCTTGTCGATCACGTCATCCACCTTCACCTGCTGAGCTTCACCTTCGAAATTCAGGATGATGCGATGCCGTAGTGCGACCTTGGCAATGCGGATGATGTCACCGGTGGAGACGTTGGTGGCACCACGAACGGCGGCCCAGATGCGGGCGCCACGGATGAGGGATTGCAGGCCGCGCGGGCTGCTGCCGTAGGCGACGTATCGCTTCACTTCGGGGACGGTATCGGGCTGCTCGGGGTGCGTGGCGAGCACGAGACGTGCGGCATAGATCGCGACTGGATCGGGCACGGGAATCTCTGCCAGCGTGTGCTGAAGTGCGATCAAGTCCTTGCCATGAAGAATGCTCGTCAACTTCGGTTCGGAGAAGCCCGTGGTGCGCTTGCTGATCTCGACCAACGAATCGAGGTCAGGGAAGGGGACGCGAATCTTGAACATGAAGCGATCCAGCTGCGCCTCGGGCAGGGGATAGGTGCCCTCCATCTCCATGGGGTTCTGAGTGGCCAGCACGAAGAAGGGCTTCGGCAAGACATGGCGTTCGCCGCCGGTGGTGACGGCGTGCTCTTGCATGACCTCCAGTAGCGCAGCTTGGGTCTTGGGCGTGGCGCGGTTGATTTCATCGACGAGCAGCAGGTTCTTGAAGACCGGGCCTTTCTCAAAGAACAGCACGCGGCGGCCATGCTCGTTCTCATTCACGATGTGCGTTCCGAGAATATCCGCAGGCATCAGGTCCGGGGTGCATTGCACGCGGCCTGGTTCCAGGCCGATGACTTGCGAAAGCGTGCGCACGAGGAAGGTCTTGCCCAGGCCGGGCACGCCTTCCAGCAACACATGACCGCTGGAGAAGATGGCGATGAGGGTCTCGGTGAGCAGATCGTCATAGCCGACGATGGCCTTCTGCATTTCGGTCTTCAGTTGGTTAAAGAGATCGCGGAACTTGGAGAGATCGGACATGGGAATGTAGAGTGACGATTGTGGAACGCTTGTCTTGGGCAGAATCACGCAGAACGCAGGGTGATCTCCGTGATCTCTGGTCGGCAGGCGAAGCGAGCATCCGGCCCCAGCGTGCCGAGGCCGCGATTCACATACAGTTGCAACCTGCCGAGGCTGAACAGGCCCTTCGCATACTTCTTGCCCCAGTCAGGTAGGATCAACGGGATACCAAACGGCAGACAGACCTGGCCGCCGTGTGTGTGGCCGGAGAGTTGCAGTTGATTCGCGGGCGCTTGGCTCAGGATATCCGCATAGTCGGGCTCATGCACCAGGGTGATGCTGGGGGCCTTTGCGGGCTTGCCTTTCGCTGCTGACGTGAAGCTGGGACGTCCAGCCCAGGCAGATTCCAGGCCTGCGATCCAGAGCGGCTCGTTCTGTCGGCTGAGGCCCACGCCTTGATTGATCAAGTGCTGGAAGCCGAGAGCGCGAAGGGCTCTCGCGATGCGTTCCGGCTGTGTCCACAGGTCGTGATTGCCATGGCAGGTGAAGATCCCCAGTTCGGCCCTCAACTCGCGCAAAGGTGCGACCAAGGCTTCAAACGTATTGGCGTCGTCAGTGACGAAATCCCCAGTGATCGCGATCATGCCGGGCTTGAGCGCATTGATGGTCTGCACGGCATGACTCACCTGATCGACATGCAAATGCGGCTCCAGATGCAGGTCGCTGATGTGGACGAGGCGAAAGCCATCCCATGCGCTGCCGAGACCGCGCAGGGGAACGTCGAGCTTCACGACCTCGAACCAATGGCGCTCAACGAAGCGACCGTAACCGAAGGCGGCGAAGGGAGAAGCAAGCGCGGTCAGACAGGCTTTCTTGAGCAGGGCGCGGCGGCGAATCATGGGGTGAGTGCTGAGAACAGCGGAACCCTACCGTCGCGCTAGGCCCTGGCAATCCGTGAACGGTGAATTCCCGGTGATGAGTTTGTGAAGAGGGCATCACTGCACACCCGAGGTGATCCCAATCCGCCTGGTTCATCTCCTCTTCCTCGAAGCGTTCGAGAAAGAGGACGAGTGGGACTAAAGCCTTTGCAGCTTCGAAGCGGAGCTAAAGCTTGGCTTTACTTGCCCGCCATCACCTTCTCCACGCCCGTGACGATTTCACGAATGCGGAAGGCGAGGCCGTCGGTCTTGCACACGCTCTGGATGTGCGGCAGCGCATATGCGGCGCGCAGCAGCATGGCGAGCTGACCGAAGCCATAGACGCCGTAGTCGTTGATCTCGGTGACGATGACGTGCTTGTAGCGGTTGAAGATCGTATCCAGCTTCGCAGGCATGGGGTGCATGTGGCGCATGGCGATGCAGGCGGCCTTGTGGCCTTCGCTGCGCAGGCGGTCCACGCTTTCCTTGATCGGGCCGGTGGTGCTGCCCCAGCCGACGATGAGCACATCGCCTTCCTCATCGCCATGCACAGGCGGCAAAGGCAGGGTATCGCTGAGCTTGACCAGCTTGTCACGACGCTTGTTGGTCATGGCGGTGTGCATCTTGGGGCTGCCGCTCGGGTGGCCCATTTCATCGTGCTCCAAGCCGGTGACGATCGGATACTTGCCGCCTGCCATCTTGGCTCCGGGTGGTGCATGGCGGGTGATCTGATCCAGCGGGTAGGGCTTGAAGCCTTCATCGCGCACGCTGATGTCCAGCTCGGGCTCGATCCAATGCTGATCGAGGTCGGGTTCCTCAAAGGCTTCAATGCGGCTGCTGATAGCCTGATCGCTGAGGATGATCACGGGGCAGGAATACTCGCGGGCAAGCTTGCAGGCTTCCAGACCAAGGTAGAAGCAGTCTTCCACATTCTCCGGTGCGAGCACGATGCGTGGAGCGTCGCCATGGCTGCCATAGATGGCTTGCAAAAGATCGCTCTGTTCCATGCTCGTCGGCAAGCCCGTGGAGGGACCGCCGCGTTGCACATTGACCACGATGAGCGGCAGCTCGGCCATGCTGGCGTAGCTGAGCGCTTCCATCTTCAGTGACAAGCCGGGACCGCTGGAGCCAGTAAGTGCGAGGTGGCCTGCATAAGCAGCACCGACGGTCATGGACACGGCGGCGAGTTCATCCTCCGCCTGCACGTAAATGCCGCCATACTTGGGCAGCTCGGCACGCATCATTTCCATGATCGGCGACCATGGCGTGATCGGATACGCAGAGCCATAGCGCACACCACCGGCGAGCAGGCCGAGGGTCAGCATCGTGTTGCCATCGGAACTGATGCGATGACCGGTCTTGGCCTCGCCAGGAGCGAAGGCAAACTTTTCCAAGTCACCGACCTGATAGGCATAGCCTGCATCGAAGGCCAGCATGGCATTGCGCAGCACGCTCTCGTCCTTCTTGCCGAACTGACGGCTCAGGATAGCGACGATCTTCTCGCGGTCCAGATTGAAGGCGGCGCTGAGCAGGCCGAGCACGAAGATGTTCTTGCCGCGATCACGAGCGCTGCCGCCGGTGGCCTCAATCGTCGCCGCAGTGAAGGGCACGCCGATGTGGGTGATGCCGCGTTCGTGCTTCACTTCGCTAACTTCGCCACTGTCGTAAATGCAGATGCCGTTGTTGCGCACGGAACTGAGATGCCCATCGTAGCTGTGTTGATAGAAGGCGACCAAGACATCCGCTTCATCACCGGCACTGAGCACTTCGCCCGAGCCCAGATGCACCTGGAAGATGGAGGGGCCGCCGCTGATCGTGGAAGGAATGGTCATGTAGGTCATGACTTCCTGGGCGGTGCGGCCTGCGAGACGGGCAAGGATGCCGCCGATGGATTGGATGCCGTCTTGCGAGTTGCCGGCGAGACGGATGACGGCGTTGCGGAGCGTGGTGGCAGTGGACATGCTGTGTGGAATGAGAAGTGGAGTGGTCGAGAAGTGGAGAAGTAATGAAATGGGGAGATGTGATTTCGTATCAACGTTTTCACGTCTCTACTTCTCCACCTCTCACGAAACTAATGCCTCAGCCCACGGCCATCGTAGCCGTCGGCGTAGCCTTCTTGGAAGTAGCTTTCGTAGCCACGGCCGAAGCGATCATACGCGCGGCTGTGGTCGCGGGGGTAGCCATAAGAGCGGTCCTTGGCACCCACATCGTAGCCGTTGCGATACTCATCGCGCAGGTGCGGCAAGTAGTCGCTGGTGGGTGGTGGTCTAGGGGTGGGGGGCTCGTAGCGCGGTGGTTCGGACGGATAGTAACCTCCGCCTGGGCCTGGGCCTGGGCTAGGTGCGGGCGGCAGTCCTGGCCCTGGAGTCGGTGGCACATAACCACCGCCGGGTGGATACATTTGGCCATCGGGGCCGACACAGGCGGTCGGCAAAAGAGCGAGCAGAAGAAAAGGTGTAAATTTCATGAGCAACAGATTCCAGCCCGAATCACTAGGGGCGTCAAGCCTGGAATGGGGGGTGCTGCGTGCTGTTTTTTCTCTCATGCCGTCATTGCGGCTGCTGCCATTCCGCCAGCATTTTGGCTTCGAGCTGCTTCACCAGTTCTGGGTGCTGGCTAGCTACGTTGTTTTGCTCGGCAATGTCCTGGTCCAGGTTGAAGAGCTGCACGGCCAGTGGCTTGGGCTTCGCTTTGTTCTTGGCCTTGTCGCGCCCTGTTCCCGTGTTCAGGTGGATCAGCTTCCAGGGCCATTGCAGCAAGGCACGCTTACCGCCCTGCTCGTCGAAGCTCCAATACAGATGATCGTGCGCTGCCTGCTTGCCTTCGCCCGTGAGGGTGGAGACAAACGAGAGACCGTCCGTTTTGATCTTCAACTCGGCACCGCTCAGCTCGGCCACGGTGGATAGCAGGTCTTGGAAGCCGCTAACGTGATTGCTGACGGTTCCAGCTTTGATCTTCGCGGGCCAGCGTGCTAGCAAAGGCACGCGGATGCCGCCATCCGTGAGGCTGCGCTTGATGCCGGCGTAGGGGCCATTGCTGTCGAAGAAGTCGCTGTCGTGCCCGCCCTCAGCGTGCGCGCCATTGTCGCTGGAAAACAGAATGAGCGTATTCTTGTCCAAGCCTTCCTGCTCGAGAGTGGCCATCATGGCACCGACCTGGTCATCAATGAATCGCACTGCTTCCGCGAAGCCCTTCTCCACGTCGGGCCAGTCTTTGCTGGCGAAGTTACCGTAGCTTGGCGTCTCCATGCCGTGGCCCAGCGGCGAGTCCTTCTTTGCTTCGTTGTTCGCGTGCGGCAGGTTGAAGGCATAGTAGACGAAGAAGGGCTTCTGCTTGGCCTCGGGCGAGACCAGAAAGCTCTGCACGCTCTTCGCGATCAAGCCGGGTGCCCATTCCTTGCGGCCGTCCTTGGTGGCCACGCCCGTGTCGTCATGCGATGGATTGCCCGAGCCTGGAATGATCTCATTCGGCAAGGAGAAGCGCTTCCCATCCGCGATCAGATAGGTGGGGTAGAAATTGTGCGCGTGGCTGGTGTCCACGTAGCCGTAGAATCGGTCGAAGCCCTTGCGCAGCGGATCATCCTCCGGCAGCGGCTTGCCCAGCCCATACTTGCCAAAGCACGCGGCTTGGTAGCCTGCTTCCTTGAGCAGCTTCGGTACGGTCAGGTCCGTGTCTGGGATCGTCCACAGGCCATTGCCGCGCACTCGACCGTGCCCAGAGTGCAGACCGGTCATCAGCACACAGCGCGACGGCGCGCACACCGTGCTGCCCGCGTAGTGGCGGTTGAATTTCATGCCTTCCGCAGCAAGCCGGTCAATGCTCGGCGTCTTCAGCTTGGTCTGACCGTAGCAGCCCAGGTCGCCGATGCCCAGGTCGTCGGCGAGGATGTAAATGATGTTGGGTCGCTCAGCGGCGAAAGCAGCGGTGCTAGCAAGCAGGAGGCAGGCAATAAAAAAGCGCATGGCCCGCATTAGACGGCGGACCATGCGCGAATGTTTCCAGTCAGTGATCAGGGCGTTGGCCCGCTGCTGGGGAAGCTGATGAAGTCGCCGTTCAAGTAGAAGCCGCCGCTGCTGGGCTCCACCCCGGTCTCATAAGTGAATCCTTTGGTGCCGCTGAACACCGTGTTATCCATGGTGCCGCTGACCCGCATGAGGCTGCCAACGGTATTCTGAAAGACGAAGCCGGTTCCGAGATCGATGTCGGTGTCCAGGTAGTTGTCATCGATCAACGCGCTGTGAGTGCCGGTGCCACTGTGAACGAAGCTGGCACCGGTCAGCACATCGACGGTGTCATTGTAGTAAAAGTCGACGTCGATACTGCCACCGCCTTTAGAACTGAAGTTGTAGCCCTCCACGGAGAGTTCGACGAAGTTGTTGTAGACTTCCGCCGTGGTCTTGGACCCGAGCTTCTCCACACCGAGATGGATCCCGACGCCGGTATCATAAGTCTCGTTGCCGAGGATCAAGGTGGTTGCAGCCGGGTTGCGGTCATTGATGTTCCGCACACCGATGGCGGTGTAGTGGATGTTGTTGTTGAGGATCTCCGACTCTTTGACGTTGTAGAGGTCGATGCCGACCTCATTGACGGTGTCACCGAAGTCGATGTGGAAGCCTCGGACTTCGAGAAAGTTGATCTCTGTAGCCTCCGCCAGAAACTCAGCAATGATGCCGCCCCGGATGTTGGGTTGCTCGCCGAAGCCGCCGAAGGAATTGCCGCCGAGAGCTTCAAACCCGCCACCCACGCCGCTGCCGATCATGCGAACGGAAGTGCCGACCCTCACATCCTCTTCATAAAAACCGCCGTCGATGGATTGCACATAGACCGTCCACAGAGGCGCGGAAGAGTTGAAGAGCGGGTTCTGATCTTCAGCAAAGTCCATCCCCTCCTGAATAGTGCCATACGGGTTCTCTGCCGTGCCGTCGGCAGGGGTAGGGTTTGCCGCTTCTGCGTCGGCATCCACAAAGATAACGTGATCGCGAATCACAATGCGTCCAGGCACCTGCTGCACCGCCACGGCCCTGACCGCCCGCTTTTGCTTCACTTCCCGTCGCTGCTCCACCTCGTTTCCGACTTTGATCGCTGAATTCTGGCGATGCACCGGCTCGGCCA
>CAXNNN010000160.1:0-7392 GCA_964203095.1 Verrucomicrobiaceae bacterium
TAGTCGCCATCTTGGGGGGCTTCGATACCCACGTAGCCGTCCATGCGGTGCAGGATTGTATCGTCTGATGCTCCCAGTTCGAAGCGCTTGCTATCCAGGATTGCCACATAGGGGTCAAACGGCGTGTAACCCAAGCGCAGTCCGTCCACTTCCACCGCGATCCGCTGGCCCTTTTTGGCGGTAACCTTGTAATAATCGACATCCTCGCTCTGAACGATCCCTTCAACCGTCTGACTGAAGCCGACAACCTGGGGCGCGTTGAAGTCATCATTGGGCTCCTTCTCGAGAACGTTCGGGTATTGCCCGACGAAAAACTGGCGCGCATGGCTGATGCCCGACTTGGTGCGGATGCGGACGGCATGATTCCCGAGCGGCACATCGGGCGCGATGGCAATGGTCGTGGTGACCTTGTTCGCCTCGACCTTCTCCACCTTCTTCATGGTGAAGCCAGGCGACATAAAAATCAGACCGTCGAAGTCAGCCAGCTTGCCACCTGTCACCGTCAGTTGCATCTCCGTGCCGCGCTGGCCGCCATTGGGAATGGTGGAAGAAAACTCAGGATAGGCAGCCTGAACAGCGCCTGCCAGCAGCAGACTAAGTGCGAGAGTCGTGGATCGGATCATGGTCAAATGGAAGGGTAAGGGTCACCAGAAACTACGCCACGGGAATCGCCTTGTTTTCATGGCTCTGCAAGGATTCTGCGCGACTTCTCGCCGCGCCAAGATGCCGCTTGCCACGCCTAGAGCTGTCGCTCACCATCCGGCACTCCATGAGCGACAATAAACCGGAACCCCCGACGCCCGGCACGGCCGAAGAAATCACCCGTAAACTAGAAGAATTCATCAAAAACAGCCTGGGCGGCCAAGTGCTATTCACCCGCGTGGAACGCGCCGCTGGGGAACCCGGTGCCGCTCCACCGGAGGTTGAGGAGCCTGTGGCCGGGGAGCCTGAGGTGCTCGAGTTCAAGCTGAAGCCCGCCGACATCAAGGCTCATCTCGACCGCTACGTGATCCGTCAGGACGATGCGAAAAAGGTCCTCGCCACCGCCGTCTGCGATCACTACAACCATGCCCGCATGCTGCGCGAGTCGGAGAAGACCGGCCAGCTGTTGCCAGAGTTCTCGAAGCAGAATGTGCTCATCATCGGCCCCACCGGCGTGGGCAAGACCTACCTCGTCAAGCACATCGCCGACCTCATTGGCGTGCCTTTCGTGAAGGCCGACGCCACCAAGTTCAGCGAAACTGGCTATGTCGGGGGCGATGTGGATGATTTGGTCCGCGACCTAGTGGCCAAGGCCGGGGGCGATGTCGAGCGCGCTGAGCACGGCATCATTTACCTCGACGAAATCGACAAGCTGGCCACCCTGGGCGACCGCATGGGGCGGGATGTCAGTGGGCGCGGTGTGCAGACCGCCATGCTGAAGCTGATGGAGGAGACCGAGGTCGCCTTGTATCCGCCGAATGACATCCGCACGCAGATGCACTTCATGTTCAACGCGCGGCGCAATACCAAGCCGGATCGCGAAGTCATCAACACGCGCAATATCCTCTTCATCGTCAGCGGAGCCTTCGCCGGGCTGGAGAAGATCATCGAAAAGCGTGCCAGCAAGAGCACCATCGGCTTCATCGCCGCCGCCAGCGCCCAGCCCGGCAGCGAGAGCTTGCTGAAGCAATCACGCACCCAAGACCTGATCGACTACGGCTTTGAGGCCGAGTTCGTGGGCCGCCTACCCGTCCGAGTCATCTGCGAGTCGCTGAAGGCTGACGACCTCTTCCAAATCATGAAGAACAGCGAGGGCAGTCTCATTCGGCAGTTCGAGCGCGAGTTCTCTGCCTACGGCGTCTGCGCCGTGTTTGAAGACAGCGCACTCCACATCATTGCCGAACGCGCCGCCGAGGAGAAGACCGGTGCCCGTGGCCTCGTTACCGCCTGGGAGCAGGTGCTGCGCGACTTCAAATTCGAGTTGCCTAGCCTCGGCCTGCCCGAATTGAAGGTCGATGGTGCACTGGTCAGCGATCCCCAGGCTGCGCTCGCCCGCTGCCGCGAAGAAGCCCAGCACTACCAGCATGACGTGCGCAGCATGGAGGTGCAGGCCTTCGCGGATCAATTCAAGCATGAGCACGGCATCGAGCTGCGCTTCGAGCACGATGCCGTGCGCGCCCTCATCGAGCGCGTGGAGCGGGAAGGCAGCACCGTCCAGGCGCTCTGCTCCCGTGTGTTCAAGGACTACCCTTTTGGCCTGCAACTCATCGCCCGCAATCTAGGCACCAACACGTTCACGCTGAACCGAAGCGCCGTTGGAGACACTGACAAGCACCTCGGCGAACTGGTGGCCCAGTGGTATCGGCCCGCGTGAAGACCTGATCTGTGGAGAAGTGGAGAGGTCGAGAAGTGAGAAGACAAACTCGCCTGCCACACTTCTCCACCACTCAACATCTCACTTCCCTACATTCCCCTCCCCATGCCCCGCTTGAAACCCTCTGCCCTCCTCATTGGCATCATCGTCTGCGTGCCGGTGCTTGCCCTCCATCGACTGGATTTGTTCGACGAAATGAGCGGCGCACTGCTCCGCCTGTATCGCCAGCCGTTTCATGCCAGCGATCTGCACACGGTGCCTCTGCTTCAGTATGCGTGGCACACCGGATTGGCGTTCCTTTGCGCGTGGGTGTGCTTGGAACTGCCAATTCAGATCCAGCGCTTTGCGTTCCTGTTCGCTATTACCTTTACCACGGTGCTCATGTCACCCGTGCTTGCTTTGAGCGGCGTGTTGTTTGAGCCGTTCTCAGGCATCCTGGCAGCCCTGGGCGCGGGCTTGCTCGGCATCGCCTTCAGCGGCACGGAGAAGGGACGGCGCGAGCACCTGTTTCGCCAGTTCTTCATCGGCCGCATCAATGAGGATAGCTATGCCGAGCTGATTCATGATCACGAGCCCGTGCATCTCACGGGCAAGCGGGATGTCACCTCCCTTACCTGCCGTATCCTCAACAGCGCCGAACTCGCCGCCGGTCATGAACCGCAGTCCGTCGAGCTTATGAGTTCCGCCTTCCTCAAGGCCGTGTCTGACTTCTTGGTCCAGCAAGGTGCCTACCTCGACATCTGCAACTCCCAAGGCATCACCGTGCAGTTCGGGTTTCCCGTCGCTCGCGAAGATCACGCCCAGGAGGCCTGTCGCGTTGCCCTCGCCCTGGACAAGTTCTTGCACGAGTTGGAGACGGAGATCGACAAGCGCTGGCTGCGTCGCCCGGTCGTCGGCATCGCCCTGAGCAGCGGCCCCGTTTTGTGCGGCCTCATCGGTCACGGTGCCTTCCAGTTCTACAGCGTGATCGGCGAGCCCTCCGAGTTCAGCCGCCGCCTGTGCAACATGAACGGCGTCTATGGCAGCCGCCTCATCCTCGCCACCAGCACCTTCGCCGCCGTGAAGACCTCCGTCGAGGTCCGCCCCCTGGAACTCGTCGCCACCCCCGGCCACACCGTCCTGCGCGAGGTCTATGAGCTGCTCGGCGAAAAGGGCAGCCTCACCCCTGAGCAAGCCAGCGCCCGCGATGCCTTCTGGGAAGGCGTCGTCGCGCTACGTCAAGGCGATGGCCTCAATGCCAAGGCCAAGCTCAACAAAGCCACGCTCAAGGACCACGACGACCCGCCGCTGAGCTACTTCCTGGAGCGCGCGGAAAGCCTCGGCAAAGACAAGCCGCATGTGGTGAAGAGCGAGCAGGCGTCGTGAAGTGATGCGTCACTCCTTTCCGCAATATCAGCTAGAACGACCCCAGCGCCTTCAGCAGAAACGCCCACTCGTCCGCCGTCTCGTCGATCACCTTGTTCAGGGCAGTCCCGGCACCGTGACCGGCACTGGTCTCGATGCGGATCAGCACGGGTGGGCCGTCCTTGGCCTGGCACTCTTGCAGACGAGCGGCGAACTTGAAGCTATGCGCAGGCACTACCCGGTCGTCGTGATCGGCGGTGGTCACCATCGTGGCGGGGTAGCGGGTGCCGGGCTTCAGCGTGTGCAGCGGTGAATACTGGATCAGGGCCTGGAATTCGTCCCGGTTCTCACTGCTGCCGTAGTCACTGGTCCACGCCCAGCCGATGGTGAACTTGTGGAAGCGCAGCATGTCCATGACGCCCACCGCAGGCAGGCATGCGCCGAACAACTCCGGCCGCTGGGCCATGCACGCGCCGACCAGCAGGCCGCCATTGCTGCCACCTTGGATCGCTAGCTTGGGCGAGGAGGTGTAGCCGTCTTTGATCAGGCGTTCCGCACAGGCGATGAAGTCGTCGAACACGTTCTGCTTGCGCAGCTTGGTGCCGGCCTCGTGCCACGCCTGCCCATACTCGCCACCGCCGCGCAGATTGGCCACCACGAAGACGCCGCCCTGCTCCATCCACACCGCGCGCCCGACGGAGAACCCGGGGGTCAGGCTGATGTCGAAGCCGCCGTAGCCATAGAGCAAGCACGGGTTACTGCCGTCCAGCTTTAGCCCCTTGCGATGGGTGATGAACATGGGCACCTGGGTGCCGTCCTTGCTGGCGGTGAAGACTTGCTTCGTCTCATACACATCACTGTCGAAGTCGAGCTTCGGCTGGCGGTAGATGCTGCTCTCTCCACTCGCGACATCATAGCGGTAGATCGCGCCCGGCACGGTGTAGCTGGAGAAGGAGTAGAAGGTCTCCATGTCGGTGCGTTCACCGCCGAAGCCGCCCACGCTGCCAATGCCGGGCAGCGCCACCTCGCGCACCAGCTTGCCTTCCAGATCATGCGCCTTCACCACGGAGCGGGCGTCTTGCAGATACTCGCAGAAGAACTGGTTCCCCACGCAGGACACGCTCTCCAGCTTCTGCTCCGTCTGCGGCACGATCTCACGCCAGTTAGCACGCTGAGGCTTGGTAATGTCCACCGCGATCACGCGATACTTCGGCGCGTTCTGATTGGTGAGGAAGTAGAAGGTGGTGCCCACATTGTCGATGAAGTTATAGTCCGCATCGAAGTCATTGTGCAGCTTCACCACTTCCGACCCGGGCTTGCTCAGATCGAGGAAGTAGAAGCGATTGCGCGGGTCGGTGCCGACACTGATGCCGATGGCCAGATACTTGCCGTCATCCGTCACACCTGCGTAGTAGCCCCAATCAGGTTCGGCAGGGTTCCAGTAGATCACGGAGTCCTGCTCCTGCGGCGTGCGCAGCTTGTGGAAATAGATCTTCTTGTTCTTGTTCTTCTCCGTCATCGACTTGCCGTCCTCAGGCTTCGGGTAGCGGCCATAGAAAAAGCCGCTGCCATCTGCCGCCCAGGAGGCGCTGCTGAACTTGATCCATTGCAAGACCTCCGGCAGTTCCTCGCCAGTCTCCACGTGGCGGATGCGGATCTCGTTCCAGTCACTGCCGCCGCTGCTCGTGCCATAGGCCAGCCATTGGCCATCGTCGCTGAGGCTGGTGATGGTCAGGGACACCGTGCCGTCCTTGGACAACGTATTCGGGTCCAGCAGCACCTTCGGCTCGCCCTTAAGCGAGTCGGTCCAGTAGAGCACGGATTGGTTCTGCAAGCCGGAGTTCCGCGTGTAAAACCAGCGCTGCCCCTTGCGAAATGGCTGGCCAAAGCGCTCGTAGTTCCACAGCGACTTCAAACGGTCGCGGATGGCCTCGCGCTTGGGCAGGGTCTTCAGGTAGCCGAAGGTCACGTCATTCTGCGCCTTCACCCAGGCCTTGGTCTCGTCGGAGTTGTCATCCTCCAACCAGCGATACGGATCAGGCACCTTCGTGCCGTGGTAAACATCGACCACGTCGTCTTGACGAGTTGCAGGGTAGGTCAGCGATTGGGCGAGGGCGGTGGCGGACATGAGTAGCAGGACAAATGCGGAGCGCATAGGGTGGGAGCGTAGCCAGTCTGGGGAAAGTGCGCCAGACTGTGTTTCAAGTTTTGACGGCTCCAGGCGAGCGATCCCCAGCCGCAGGGGATGGATTTTCTGCGTCATGGGGGCCATCTCGCGCGGCATGGGATTCATCCCATACGGCGCGGGATTCACTTTCCACCGCGTGGGATTCATCCCCTGCGGGGCGAGGACGCTTTTCTGCCGTGCGGGATTCATCCCGTGCGGGGCGAGGACGCTTTTCTGCCGTGCAGGATTCATCCCCTGCGGCGCGGGATCGACTTTCCGCCGCGCGGGATTCATCCCGTGCGGCGCGAGATGAATCCCCAGGCGGTGCAGAGCCAGCTCGATAACAGCAGCGGTCCCGGCTTGGTGAAGCTGCTGGAGATCCTGGTCCGCCCACAGAGCGCCGATGACCTGAAGCAGATGATCGGGCGCGAGTTCGACAGCGTGGAGAACCTGATTGCCGGCCTGGAAGCCGGTGAAGGCACGGTGATCATCACCGAGCGCAACCGTATCGCGCTAGAGAAGCTCCGTCTTGGTTGCAAAATACCCCTTGCCCAATATAGATTTTTCAAACATACAACCAGCCATGAAACTGACCAAACGCGGCGAGTATGCACTGCGCACCCTGATCCAGCTCGGGATCGCGCAGAAGCTGGAGCAAGGAGTCCTCTCGGTCTCCACTCTGGCGGAGCGTGAGCATCTGCCGTTCAAATTTTTGGAAGCGATCCTGTTCGAGCTGCGTGGTGCAGGGTATGTGGAAAGCACGCGCGGCAAGCTCGGGGGCACCCGTCTTGCCAAGCCCATGAAGCAGATCAAGATGGGCGAGGTCGTTCGCCTGATCGACGGCAAGCTAGCGCCGATCGGCTGCGCCAGCGAGACCGAGTATGAGCCCTGCACCTGTCCTGATGAGGAACACTGCGGTCTGCGTATGCTGATGATCGACGTGCGCAATGCCGTCGCCAACATCCTGGACCGCTACACCCTCGCCGATGTGGTAGAGGTGACGATGCGCAAACAAGAGCGCGATGCCAAACCCGCTCCCAAGCGCGCCGCAGCCCCCAAGAAAAAAGTGGCCAAAGGCCGCCACGCCGACCCAGCCGATGGCTTCCTGGCAGCTCTTCTCAAGTAGGCACCTTTTCCTTTCATGACCGACTTTTTCACGACGGAGTTCTTCACTTACCTGGGCATTGGCTTCCTGGCTCAAATGGTCGATGGCGCGCTAGGCATGGCCTATGGCCTGACCTCTTCATCCTGCCTCATGGCGGTGGGCCTGCCACCCGCGACGGTCAGTGCGACGGTGCACTTGGCTGAAACCTTGACCACAGGTGCCTCGGCGATCTCGCATCACTCCTTTGGCAACATCGACAAAGCACTGTTCAAGCGCCTGCTCATCCCAGGCATCATGGGGGCAATTCTCGGTGCCTATGTGCTGACGTGGTCGGGCGATGTGCTAAAGCCGTGGGTGGCGGGTTACACCCTGATCATGGGCGCGGTCGTCATCATGAAAGCCTTCCGCACCGTGCCGCCG
>CAXNNN010000161.1:0-7369 GCA_964203095.1 Verrucomicrobiaceae bacterium
CGATAATCTGCTGATTGCGTTGCAGATTCCAGTCCTGGTCAGGGCTCTGCGATGAGCCAGGGGAGCTGGGGCTCGTCCACTCACTCGCACGTTGGAAGGAGTAGATGTGACTGGCCAGGGTGCCAGCTCGGACGAGGGCATCATCGACTTCATTGCGCTGGCCGGTGCTCTGTTGCACGGGCCAAAGGCTAAT
Organism: Verrucomicrobiaceae bacterium; assembly: GCA_964203095.1. GTDB lineage: Bacteria > Verrucomicrobiota > Verrucomicrobiia > Verrucomicrobiales > Verrucomicrobiaceae > JAEUHN01. Next base: position 194 of record CAXNNN010000161.1, read on the forward strand.
CTTCGGACGGTTGAAGGGGTTCAGCTCTGGCGCGCGGCTGTGGGTGGTCAGGAAGAAGCGGGACTTGCGCACGTCGTCTTGGGTGAAGCGGAGCCCGCCGCTGAGTTCGCCATTGGCCTCGCGCTCGCTGTTGAAGAAGAACTCGTCCACGGTGCCAAAGAAGCGCTCTTGCTTGAGGGCGGCTTCAGCGGTGGCGGAGGTGGTGCCGCCTTGGGTGCCGTCTTTCGAACGAGTGTCGAGGGTCCGGGGCAGCAACCGATGATAGTCCTGCAAATGCCGCCACCATTCCGAGCCCTGTGGCCCATAGGTGTCCTGCGGCTCGCGCTCGGCCGGGGTGGTGGTGGAATTGGTGCCGAACTTCCGCAGAACCGGAGCCAGCGAGGTGTAGGCGGGGTGACCGGACATGCGGTAGAACTCGCCTTTGGCGGGAATGGTCTGGGCGTAGGCTTCGTCCGTTATGGTGCGGGTGTGGGGCACCTCCCAGGGCGCAGGCTCGGTGGCGGTGTTCAGGTTCAGCTTGCAGCTTTCGTCATCGGTCCAGAAGGCGATGCGTCCGATGATCGGGTTGTCTTCAGAGGCGTCATCCACGCGGACCACTCCCTTGCCACCCGCCGTGCCAGAGGCGATCTGGCCATTCTTGAGCACGTAGAGCCAGGCGACGGGCATGGGCAGCCTGGGGTTCTGTGGGTTCAGATCGTAGTTGCCGGTCTCCACCTTGAACCCATCATAAAGATCAATCGCGCCGGGGTCGAGAATGGGGAAGACGAAGGTCGGCTGGTCGTAGCGCTGCACTTGCCCCTGCTCGCGCACAGGCAGCACGCGGACGGGTTCATTGAGATCCGTGAAGACGCCGGGCATGGAGGTCCACTTTTGGAACTCTGTGGCGTCGGTGAGTGGGTCAGCACCTGTGCCGAGGGTCATTGTGGGTGCGGAGTAGAGCTTGTAGAGTTCCTCCGCCTTAGGGCGGGCACCACTGGTGGCGGTATCCCCAAAAACCCGGATCATCCCCGGCTGCGAGGTCCAGGTATAGCGCGTGCCCAGGCCCCTGGTGGCGCGGCGAATCTGCGAAATGACCATCTTTTCCGGCATCTCGGCCATCAGGCGCAGTTCGGTCAGGTCGGCCGCCGTGCGGGAGCCTCGGTCTTCGGACCGGATGAGGGTCAGGACGGCCAGTGCGAGGAAGGAAATGAGGGCCAGCGCCGCTAGCACAAAGACCAATGCCGCACCGTCACGGCGCACACAGAGGGGGCGAGGGGGATTCTTGAGGGACGGCACAGGCAAAGTAGGGGGGGTGTTTAAATACTCGGTGCCCTGCTTGGTGTCGAGAAAGCGTTGCATGTTCATCCCTTCTGGCTGCAAGTTTGCCTCCTCGCGGTCGGGGGCTCCGGGCGGTTACGCTCAGAACCTACGACTCACGGCTTGGCCTCGGACTTTTTCGCCTCAGGAAAGGCGGGTGGCACGCCCTTCTTGGTCTGCTGAAGCACGGCCTCAGCTTCAGCGGCCTTGCGCAACTCATTCCGCAGAGCTTCGGGCACGGCGCTGTCATCCAGCGGTGGGAGCAGGGGATTAGCACCGGCCTTCCAGGGACCCGCATCGGCAAAGGGCAAAGGGAGCTCGCCGAAGGAACCGATCAGGCCGCTGTCAGCAGGCGGGCGTGGCGTGACATTACTGATCTGATGCCGACCGATGACCCGTAACTGCGAGCCGACCAGGTAGAACATGGTCACGTCGGACACGCCTTCCACAAGGCTGACGCCGCGCTGGGTCACGGGCCGCCCGCGCAAGATGATGTCGCTACCGTTGACCAAGGCTTCTTGGCTCATCGCCGTGTAGGGCAGGGTGTCAGTCACTTGCAAAAAAACATGGCCCGTGGCCCGCACTTTCATCGGGCCGGCCGCGTTCGTCTTGAGCACCTCGATCTTGTCGGCTGCGATCTTGATGCCAGAAGGCAGCTCCATTTTCTGAGCCGCCATCGTCGCCGCCTCTGCATAACTCATGCTGAGTAGCAAGCGGACATCGACGGCTGCCGCAGGGTCAGTCTTCGCGGTCGTGACATCCTGAGCCTGAGGTGCCCCGCTCGCTGGCGTGGGCGACGGGGTCGAGCAGCCCACGGGGAGCAGTCCCAGACTGAGCGCACAGAAAATGGAGAACGACGGACGCATGGCGGATAGGTCGGACCATCGTATCAGCGCCACGTTCTGTGGGAAGTGAAGATTTCTGCTACGCTCGTCGCGGTGGCAGGCGCTGATCGCGAGGAACTGGGGTGCGAAAGTCGAAGGTGGAGATTCGCTTTGACGCATCGTGAATAGTCGATACGAAGTTCGTCGATGCGAGAGGCCGTTCAATTCACCCACGGCCTGGCCGACGAGACCCGTTGGCGGATCGTGCATCTCGTCTTTGATCGGGCTCTATGCGTGTGTGAGCTGTCTGACGTCCTGAAGCTGCCGCAGTCCACCCTTTCCAGCCAGTTGAAGGTGATTCAGCGCGCTGGCTTGCTGGAGAGCGAGCGGCAGGGGAAGTGGATGTTCTACCGAGTGCGACCGCAGCTGAAGCCACTGCTGCGCGCCCTGTTCAAGCACTTCGAGTCTGACTCAGCCACCGATCCCGTGCTGGCCCGAGATGCGCGCAAGACGGAGACCCGCCTCGCTCAGCGCGAGAAACTTTGCTGCCCAGGGCCCATCGCCCTGAGCAAGCGCCGATCCACCACCCTTACCTGCTAAACCTGATGACCCTGAACGAATTCAAAACCCTGCTTCAGCAGCACCCCAACAAGGCCTTTCAATTCACCCTGCCCTCGGGCGATGCGGGTCCTGTGTCCTTCCACATCACGGAGGTGGGTCGCGTGCAGAAGTCCTTCATCGACTGCGGTGGTGCCCTGCACCACACCGAGACATGCCACCTGCAAGCCTGGGTCGGGGCGGATGACGACCATCGCATCGCCTCCGGGAAGCTCGCAGCCATCTTGAATAAGGCGACGCCTTTGCTGCCCAATGGGGACCTGCCGGTCGAGATCGAATACGAGCACGAGGTCCTCTCGCAGTATCCTGTCGAACGAGCCGAGGTCACCGCAGGCGCGGTCATCCTGCACCTCACCAGCAAGCACACCGATTGCCTCGCGAAGGAATTGTGTGGCGTGCCCGCCTCGGCACCGGCCGCATCGGGCTGTGGTTGTGGTCCCGGCTGCTGCTAAGTGCTGGAAGCCAGAAGCCCACTGCTTATAGCTCCCGGCACCCTGCGATTCGCCATGAAACTCTACCTTGCAGAACTGCTCGGCACCTTCGCCCTCGTCTTTGCGGGCACGGGAGCCATTGTCATCAACGATATCAGCGGTGGCACGATCGGACACATGGGGATCGCGGCCACCTTTGGTCTCGTTGTCATGGCCATGATCCAGACCTTCGGCGATGTCAGTGGTGCACAGTTCAATCCGGCTGTTAGTCTTGCCTTTGCCGTCTCAGGAAAGCTGACCTGGACACGCTTGCCAGGCTACGTGGTCGCGCAGTGTGTCGGTGCGCTGCTCGCCAGTGGGCTGCTGCGCTATTTGTTCCCGACGCATGAGTTGCTCGGCAGCACTCTGCCAAGCGGGACCGCAAGCCAGAGCTTCGTGCTAGAAGTAGTGCTGACGGCCATGCTCATGCTCACGATCCTCAGCGTCTCCACCGGCGCGAAAGAGAAGGGGATCACTGCCGGCATCGCCATCGGCGCGGTTGTGGGCTTGGAGGCGATGTTTGCAGGTCCTATCTGCGGAGCCTCCATGAACCCTGTGCGCTCGCTGGCTCCGGCATTGGTCTCTGGTCATCTGGAGCATCTGTGGCTCTACCTGCTCGCCCCGGTCGTCGGCGCATTGATGGCGGTGCCCCTTTGCAGGGCCGTGCGCGGCCCCGGAGGCTGACCGCTTCCAGCGCCTCAGTCTTCACTTTTCGCATCGCCACTTTCCCATGACTCCGCTCATCCTCATCCTCTGCACGGGCAACTCGTGCCGCTCTCATCTCGCTGAAGGCCTGCTGCGCGCCGCCGTCGGCGAGCGCTACCGTGTCGCCAGCGCTGGCTCTAGGCCTGCTGGCTATGTGCACCCGCTCGCGATTCGAGCGATGGCTGAGATCGGGCTCGACATCAGTGCCCATCACTCGAAGCACATGGATGAGTTCCTCAGCCAGGATGTGGAAACGGTCATCACCGTGTGTGGCAATGCGGATCAAGCGTGCCCCATTTTTCCTGGCCAGCTCAACCGCCATCACTGGCCGTTTGACGATCCCGCCCACGCCACCGGCACGGAGGAGGAGCAGATTGCGGTGTTTCGTCGAGTGCGGGATGAGATCAGAGCTGTCTTTGGCGCGTATGCGGCGGGACGGTTGGATGAGGCAAAGCGCTGAAGTAGCGTCAGCACCGCCTGCTGCTCACCAAGGCTGGGTCTTCCCCATGAGATAGTAATCATTCCGTCCGTCATAGCCCGGTGCCACGAGCTTCCAGCCCTGGCGCTGGTAGAAGGCGAGGGCGGCTTCGTTGACCTGCACGCACTTCAGTTGATGGGGAAAGCGGAGTCTCGTCTCCAGATGCTGAAGCAGGGCGCTGCCGATGCCCTGATGCTCATGCCCTGGGGCGACGAAGAGCAGGTGAATGAATGATTCGCGCTCGAACACGGAGACGAAGCCTGTGAGCAAGCCGTTGGCCGCTCGGGCGGTATGGATCACTTCGCCTTGGCTGTCGCGATCAAAGTCGGCAAGCGAGAGGGTGCGCGGATCTTCCCAGAAAAAGTGCGTCCGGCGGGCCGCGAGGTAGATCTGGGCGAGGTCTTCGCGGTCGTTGGGGGTGGCGTGCTGAATGCTGAAGCTCATGCGGGGCAAAAGAAGCGCCAGCCCCGATGGATCGAGGCTGGCGCTCTATTGAGGAAATGGTGGAGGCGAGGGGAGTTGAACCCCTGTCCGAACCGCCGTCACCCGTGGCTACTCCATGCGTAGTCGATGTTTTAATCTCGGCTGGTGGCTGCCATCGACAGCATTCACTTCACCCAGGAACCTGTTGGATCTCGCCTTCGACCCGGTTACCCGATCAGCTGGCCAGCCTGGTAGAAGACGCAGTTCCGGTCACCAGACATCGCCGGAAGGGCGTCGCAGTTATTAGGCTGCGAGAGCGAGCTCGTTAGAGTTTGCTTTTATTTGTTTGATGAGGGGATTTAACGAGGAGACCCATCATCCTCGGCATGCAGCCCCGAACTCAGACGATCCGTCGAAACCAGAACGCCCCCGTTTGGGAGAACTGAAACTAGGCGCTACGATGGAGATAGCAAGTGGTGAGTGGGAAGGCTAAACGCGGGGTGCCACCCGTATGTGAGGCCAGACCGAAGTGGGCGTTTCTCTGCCGAAGCCAGCGAGACCAAAAGATACCGCGTTGTCAGGCAAGGAAATCGCGTCTATAGCGCTGCTCCCCATGGCACTGCAATTGAACAACCCGAATCAGGTCAAACCGCAACCGCTGGGCTTGATGATTTTCCTGCTCCTTTTGGCCGTGGGCTTGGGGTGGTTCTATCGGTTCCCCGACCTGGGTCTACGGCCGATGCATGTGGATGAAGCGATCCTGGGAGTGAAATTCCTGGAGTTCTGGCAGTCCGGCATCTTCAACTATGATCCAAGCGACTACCATGGGCCGGTGCTGCACTACCTGACGCTGGGCTATGGACGGCTGATGGGCTGGACCGACCCTGCAGCCGTGACGGGTGAGCACCTGCGCCTCGTGGTGGCGGTGCTCGGTATGGCGTTGGTGCTGTCCACGCTACTCGTGTCCGACGCCCTGGGCCGCTTCGCTACTGGCATGACGGCCTTGTTGATCGCGTTGTCGCCGATGGAGGTGTTCTACTCGCGCTATTTCATCATGGAGGTGCCTTTTGTGCTGGCACTGGCGCTATTCATGTTCAGTTGCTGGCGCTATGCCGTCGGCCGATCATGGCTCTGGCTAGCTGTCGCCGGAATCATGATCGGCACTTTGCACGCGACGAAGGAGACTTTTGTCATCAACTTGGCAGCGATGGCCTGCGGCTGGGGTGCGGCCCGGCTGTTCTCGGAGGGCTTTAGCCAGCGGCGCAGCGCCGGAATGTTCCGCGGCAAGCATCCTAGCGCGGGGATTCTCGGTCAACCGTGGATGTGGATCGCAATCTTCGCCGTGATCACCTCGGTCGGGTTGTTCTCGGGCGGGTTCCGCTTCGGCAATCCTGTTGCGTGGCTTGATGTGCAGGAAAGTGTGCTGACGTATGGCAGCTACTTGAAGCGCTCTGGCGGAGTGGGGCACGAGAAGCCTTGGGCCTACTATTTGGAGATGATGGCCTACCATCGGGACGTGTTCGTCTGGACCGAGGCCATGATTCTGGGCTTGGCCGTGCTGGGTGTTTTGACAGCCTTCCTGGGAAAGTTCCAAAAAGAGGGGCCTCGCCAGGCGTTTCTAATCTTCCTGGCAGTCTATGCGCTGGCGGCGACGGCGGCTTACTCGATCATTCCCTACAAGACGCCGTGGACTTTCCTGTCTGTGCAGCACGCTTACATCTTGCTCGCCGGTGTGGGCGCGCAGTCGCTGCTGGCCTGGTCAACATGGCGTCTGTGGAAGGTTCTTTGCACGGGCCTGTTCATCTCGGGGCTGTGGAACCTCTGTTTGCAGAACAAGTTCACGACGAACGACCGCGGCCGTGCGAACCTGCGCGCGCCGTATGTTTACAGTCAGACGACCGATTCGGCTGTGAAACTGGTGCGGCGTCTTCGAGATTTGGCTGAACTCAAGCCTGGTGAGTTCGCCGTGCAGGTCATCAACAAGGACTCCGGCTGGCCGTTGCCCTGGTATCTCCGCGATTTGAAGAACATTGGCTATCAGCAAGCAGTGCCCGAGACGCTGGATGTGCCCGTGATTGTGGTCGATGCCGAGATGGCCCCTGATGCCCACGCGAAGCTGGCGGGTAAGGCTTATGAGTCTGATTTCTTTGGTGTGCGGCCCGGCGTCAATGTAGTTCTGATGGTCAAGAAGGACTGGTGGGACGAGCTCCAGAAGAAGATCAGCGCAACGGCACCATGAGAGAGGAACACACGTTCCACCATGAAGCGATGAACACCGAGTTTGAAGTGGTCATTGCGCAAGAGGGGGTGGATTTCGGTCTAGCCCGTTATGCAGCACAGATGGTGTTCAACGAGGTGGACC
>CAXNNN010000162.1:0-7349 GCA_964203095.1 Verrucomicrobiaceae bacterium
GCCAGCAAGCACCAACGAAAGCGTAGGCATCATCACGGGCACGATCACGGTCCCGCACGCGCCGGTGAACAATGTGACAATCACCCTAAAGTCCATCTATGCACCTGGCTTGATCGATAGCTTGGCCGTTGCCCCTGAGATCACTTTGCCAGCGGGCCAGACATCCGTCAGTTTCCCCATCACTGTGAAACAAAACAGCGTGCTGGACTTCGACCGCGCCGCCAGCATCACCGCTGAGGTGCCTGGCTGGGAGAAGGGCACCGGTAACACGTTGATCATAGATGACGAGCCCCGCACCATCACCGTCAGCCTGCAACCCAGCCTCCCCGAAGGTGCGGTGAAGGTCAGTGGCCTGATCGGAGTCAGCGCACCACTGCTGAGCAGGCTCACCTTTAACCTCAGTGCCTCCGACACAAGCGAGCTGACGGTGCCTGCGCAGGTCAGCATCCCGGTCGGACAATCCTATGCGAGCTTCGACGTTGCCGCGATTGATGACAGCGAGCTAGACGGCAGCCAGACCGTGGACATCACCTTCAGCGCCCCCGGTCTGACGACGAAGGTGCAGCCCTTCACCGTGAAGGACAACGACGCGCATCACTTCACCTTCTCCGCCCTGCCAGAGACCGTGCTCGCCGGTGTCGCGACCGATGTGACCGTGACCGCCAAGGATGTGAATGAAGAGCCGCTGGTGTTGGTGCGCGGACCGATCACGCTCTCTGCCAGTGGCGACAGCGGCCCCATCGCCTGCACGCCCACCGCTTTGATCGAAAGCACCGGTGTTGGGTCCACGGTTCATGCCGTGCGACTGCTGAGCACGGATACCAACGTGCGCCTGAAAGCCACGGGCCCGCAAGGCAACAGCGAGAGCGCTTCCTTCAACGTGGTGCGTGGCCCACAAGCGGAAGTCAATCCAGCCAGCCTGAGCCTGCGCGTGCCAGCGAACTCCAGCAAGACACGCACGGTAACGCTGAGTAACCCCGGCACGCATGACCTGACCTGGAGCGCCAGCGCGACGGACTTCCTGCAAGTCTCGCCTGCGTCAGGAAAGATCGAACCAGGAGCTTCGGCCTCGCTTTCCATCACTGCCAGGTCCCCTGCCACTAGCCCTGATCCGAGCGCACCGATGACCAGCCAGGTCGTCATCACCAGCAACGACGGATTGAACCGCAGGCTCAATATGCCGGTGTTGATGCAAGTGGTGAGCGCCGTGAGAAGTTTCCGATGGTCGGCCCTTAGCCCAAATCAGTTCGTCCACGAGTCCTTCGCAGCCACACTCACAGCGGTGGATCATCAGAACCAAGTGATCAGCGACTTTGAAGGTGATGTCACCCTGTCCAGCTCAGACATCAACACACGGGACGTCAGTGTCAACGGGACCACCTTAACCGAGGCACCCTTCAGTCTTAGCAGCAAGACGCGGCGCACGCAGATGATCTACGAGCGAGCGGAAGTCGGTGCGGCAGGTCTGCTGCGGAGCCTGTCGGTGGACATGGCGGTGCTGCCCAGCCTTTACTATCGCCATGCCAGCGTGGTGATCCGGCTGAAGCATACGAATAAAAGCGATACGGGCGAGATGAACCGCTTCGAGTCCGATGGCTGGATCACGGTTTGCAACAGCTCCCACACGCTGGACGCCACAGGCTGGAACCGACTTGAATTCTCGACCCCATTCTTCTACAACGGCACGGACAACCTGATGGTGGACATGATCGCAAGCGACAGCTACTACGGCAGCTACTCGCATGCGTATGGCAAGAGCACGAGTCCCTGGCGTGTGCTCACCTACAACACCAGCAGCAACTATGGCGACCCATTGTCTTGGAGCATCAGCCCCTACGGCTCTAGCACCTTGCCCAACCTACGTTTCGAGGCAGCCGACACACTTTTCCCAAACAAGACCGGTGCCTTTGTGAATGGCGTCTGGACAGGCGACCTGACCGTCACACGGCCCGCGACCAACCTGCTGCTGACCGCTTCCGGCCAGACTGCCCAGGGTCTCTTCGGCTACCTCAATGTCACCACGCGCGGCACCGCGACACTTTCCCTGCGCACCGACTTGGCCGAGGGCCATGGCACGGTTGCAAATGGAGGCACGATCACCGTTTCGGTGCCGGCGAGCAAGGATACAGTCTTCACCTTGGCCTCTCAGGATTTAGCAACGCTCACACTGCCACCCCGCGTGACGCTGCGAGCGGGGGAAAGCAGCGTTTCCTTCTCGGTCACGGTATTGGATGACTCACTCTTTGAAGGCGACCAACCGGTGAAAGTCACTACCACAGGCGCAGGCTATGCTCAGGCGGAGCACACGGTCAAGGTCACGGACAATGACACCACCAGCCTGACACTCCTCTTGCCTACCTCCAACCTTGAGGGTTTAGGCTCGGACACGGCGGGCAAGGTCAGGCTGGGGACGATTGCCGTCCAAGGGGCTGTGGTGTCGCTTACCTCCTCTAGCTCTCGGCTCCCAGTCGCTACCACGGTGGTGATTCCGGCGGGCTGCTCAGAAACCTCATTCCGAATATGGAGCACTCCTAACGACCTGCTGGATGGCAATGAGACGGTGACGCTAACGGCTACCTGCCCTGGCACCGCGGGGACAAGGGAATCCCTGCTGCTCCAGGACGATGAATCCCGCGCGCTGCTGATGACGGGCCCGCCCAAAGGCAGCGGTATTTCAGAGGGCGCTCCGTCGCCAGCGTTTTACCTGATTTACCTGGGTGGAAAGACCGTTGCACCGCTCACGGTGACACTGGAATCCAGCGAACCCGCCCAATGCCCTAGCTATTCAGTAATCATTCCGAAAGGTGCCTCTACTGCCCAGATCGAGGTGCGGGCCGTGGACGATGATCTGCATGATGGGAGCAAAGTCATCACACTGACAGCGAAGGCCGAGAGCTTCATCTCCAGTGCTCCGGCTGCGCTCAAGGTGTGGGACAATGACCCCTACTCCTTCAGCTTTTACAGCCCTGAATTCAGTAGCTACATCCGTGGCGTGCCCATCAATGTTCAGGTCAGACCGCGGGACATTGATGGCGGCTCTATCAATTACACCCGAATGCCGGAGTTCGTCTTCATGCAAGACGGTCAAGTGCTGCCCCACACCGTCATCAGCGCGCCAGCGAATTCCTCCTCGTCTGATTTTGTGGCCACCTTTGCCATTGATACCTATGCCACCAGCGCACGTCTGCATGTGCGTGATCCCAAGCTGGGCAGGGAGTCTGCCAGCCTGCCGTTTGCGGTGACGCATGGTCCCGCCAGCAGCATAGGCTTCACCCTCAGCACGACGGCGCCGGTGGCAGGACAGCCTTTCGCCGTCACTCTCACGGCGTTGGACGACGGTGGCAATGTCGTGCCCAATTTCACAGAGCGTGCCAGCTTCCATGTCGGCACGCAGGACGATGTCAGCGTCGGGGTATCCGGCCCCAGCTATACTCTCTGGTCCCCACTTGGTGCTGGCAATGCCGCTGCTCGCACACAGATGCTCTTCAGCAAAGAGGAGCTGGGCCAGTTGGAAGCGCTTGGCTCACTGAAAATCAACGTCAGTTCTAAGCCTGCGTCCGCACTCAATGGCTACACCATCCGCGTCAAACCGACCTCCGCGACGCAGTTCGCTGCCAGTGACACCTTTAACAACGAAGGTTGGACCACGGTTTACTTCGCACCGCTCAGCCTGAGCGTCATCGGCTGGAAGACCTTCCCCTTCCAGCAGCGCTACGTGCTCGACAAAACTCAGAATTTGCTCGTGGACCTGAGCTTCCAAAACACCAAGGCGGCGGCTTACAACGGCTCTGTCTATGCCCGCCAACTCGCCACCAATCATATCCTCATCTCCACCGGGACGTCCGATCCGCAGCAGTTCTCGCAGGGTGTGGGTAACCGTTTCCGGCCCGACGTGATCTTCGGCTATGGCGTGCCCAGCCTTCAAATCACGCCCAAGACGACAGGTGCATTCGTCAACGGCGTCTGGAGCGGAACCGTGACCGTCACACCTGCGACCAAAGCGGTAAAGTTGGGCGCTGCCTTTGGGGATATTGGAGGTCAGTCGCCCTCCTTTGACCTCCTGCCCGCAGCACCATAAAAACCACTCGAAAGTTGCGGGTTTCTCTGATGCCGCTACCATCGCGGCCTCATGACCTTTCTCGCTGAAGCCGCCACTGCCGCCGCTACCAATCTGAACGTGTTCGACTTCTCCTGGCTTGCTAGCCCAGAGGCCTGGATCTCCCTCCTCACACTCGCCGTCCTGGAGATCGTGCTGGGCATCGACAACATCGTCTTCATCTCCATCCTGGTGGACAAGTTACCGCCCGAGCAGCGCGCCCGCGGCCGCTTCCTCGGCCTCGCCCTCGCCATGGGCACCCGCATTCTGCTGCTCCTGTGCATCGGCTGGGTCATGACCCTCACACGACCGCTGTTCACCGCCTTTGGTTATCAGCTCACAGGTAAAGACGTCGTCCTCATTCTCGGTGGTCTGTTCCTGATCTACAAAAGCACGCATGAAATCCATGCGAAACTAGAAGGCGACGCCGAGGGCGAGGTGCGCGACAGCGTGAAGAAGGCCTCATTCGGTGCGGTGCTTGTGCAGATCGCCATCCTCGACATCGTCTTCTCGCTCGACTCTGTCATCACCGCTGTCGGCATGGCCCAGCACATCTCCATCATGGTCATCGCCGTCATGATCGCCGTAGGTTTCATGATGGTCTTCGCCGGTGCCGTCAGCAACTTCGTCAACAGGCACCCCACCGTGAAGATGCTCGCGCTAAGCTTCCTGCTCATGATCGGCACCGCCCTGATCGGCGAGGGCCTGCACTTCCACATTCCGAAGGGCTACATCTACTTCGCCATGGGCTTCTCCGTCTTCGTCGAGCTGCTGAATTTGAAGGCCAAAAAGAAACACAAGGTCGTGAGCAACGTTGCTTAGTCCCTCAACCACGATCCATGAAACACACGCTCGCACTCGCCGTCTTCGTCACCCTGACCACCACCGCCCTCAGAGCGGAGAACCCCTTCCTTGGCCGGTGGGCACTGACCATCCCAGGCGGTGGCGCAGGCTGGCTCGGCGTCGAGCAAAAGGATGGGCAGCTCAGCAGCAGCGTGCTCTGGGGCGGCGGCAGCGTGGTTCCCACCACAGCGACGGCTGTCGAAGGTGATAAGCTGATCGTCACGCGCGTGACCAAGTCAAAAAAGAAGGACGGCACCAGTGGCGAACCGATTACCGAAACGATCACCGCCATCGCCAGCGGTGATGACCTGAAGCTGGCCACCGTCAAGACCAAGCCCGATGGCAAGCCCTTTGCCCAAGCTCAGTTCGCGGGCAAGCGCATCCCCGCCGTTCCCGCCAGGCCCGACCTAGCCAAGGTCAGGTTCGGCAACCCGATTGACCTCTTCAACGGTAAAGACCTGACTGGCTGGCGGCTGATCAAGGCCGAGTCGGATAACGGCTGGAGTGTAAAAGACGGTCTGCTCCAGAACCGCGTGGTAAAGACCAAGGACAAGCACTTTGGCAACCTGCGCACCGACGCCGAGTTCGAGGACTTCAACCTCAAGGTGGAAGTCAGCACTGTCGAGGGTAGCAACAGCGGCATTTACTTGCGCGGCATTTATGAAGTGCAGATCATGGAGAGCTTCGGCAAGCCGCTGGACTCTCATCACATGGGCGCGCTCTACAGCCGCATCACTCCCAGTGTGAATGCCGAGAAGCCCATCGGCGAATGGCAGACGCTAGACATCACCCTTGTCGATCGCCACCTAACCGTCATTCTCAATGGTAAGACCATCATTGACAATCAGCCCGTCCTCGGCTGCACCGGCGGTGCACTCACCAGTGACGAGTTCAAGCCCGGCCCCATCTTCCTGCAAGGCGACCACACCGACGTGAACTATCGCAAGATGGTGCTAACGCCTGTGGTGAAATAGCACCCGCGAGATACGCTGATAATGTGGGCGCGGCGACTTTGAGCTGTGCCCATCACCGGGCTCACGGATCATTCGCCACAGGCGCTTGGGCGGCGACTCAGGCTCTGCACGGCATGCGCACGGGTGTCGTCGATGAGTTCGTGGCACGCGATGTCCACCTTCAGCGGATTGACCAGACCATTCGCCAGACGATACACCCAGCCGTGCACGGTGACTTCTTGTCCGCGCTCCCAGGCCGACTCCAAGACGGTGGTTTGCGCAACATTCGCCACTTGTTCGATGACGTTCAGCTCGCACAGCAAGTCATCGCGTGGTGAGCCTTTTTCCACTTTGGCCAGCATACTGGAATACTTCTGCGCCACGTCTTGCACATGTCGGAGCCAGTTGTTGATCAGCCCCAGGCGTTGATTGCTGAGAGCCGCCTGCACGCCACCGCAGCCATAGTGGCCCACGACGATGACGTGCTTCACCTTCAGCACATCCACCGCATACTGAAGCACGGAAAGGCAGTTCAAGTCGGTGTGCACGACCACGTTCGCCACGTTCCGATGCACAAAGAGTTCACCGGGATCGAGGTTCACAATCTCGTTGGCTGGCACGCGCGAGTCGGCACAGCCGATCCACAAATACTCCGGGGCTTGCTGACGCGTCAGACGCTGGAAAAAATCGGGGTCGTCTTGCTGCCGCGCATCAGACCAGCGACGGTTGTTTTCCAGTAGGTTGTCGAGAGGATGAAGCGCAGGCATGAGTAATGCGCTAGAAAGAAGCAGACCCGTCTATCCTGCAAGCGGTTGCTCAGCATTTGCCAGCTTCCGCGTAGCCCACAATGAGGCACCAACTGCCCCGGCCAGAATCAGCGCCACCACACCGAGCGAGACAAGGCTGTCGATCTTGTAGGGCGTGTGGGATAGCAGCATCTTCACCCCGACAAAGCCGAGCACCAAGGCCAGCCCCGTCTTGAGATAGATGAAGCGGTTCATCACCCCAGCCAGGACGAAGTAAAGGGAGCGCAGTCCAAGAATAGCGCACACGTTGGACGTGAAGACTATGAAGGGATCCTTCGTCACGGCGAAGATCGCCGGGATGGAGTCCACCGCGAAAATGACGTCTGACACTTCCACACAGACCAGCACGACCAGCAGCGGCGTGGCCATCCACAAGCCACCGCGCTTGACGATGAAGCGGTCCCCCTCATAGGCCGTGGTGGTGGGCACGAGACGCTTGAACAAGCGCACCACCGGATTGTTTTCCGGGTGAATCTCCTCGTCTTTGCTGACCAGCATCTTGATCGCCGTGATGATGAGGAAGGCAGCGAAAACATAGATGATCCAGGCGAAATTGATGATCAATGCTGCGCCCGCCATGATCATGATGAAGCGCAAGACGAGGGCGCTCAGAATCCCCCAAAACAAGACCTTGTGCTGGTAGGACTGCGG